>JAFYAB010000145.1 GCA_017540945.1 Oscillospiraceae bacterium
CCGACCTACTGCTTAGAAGGCAGTTGCTCTATCCAGCTGAGCTACTGGCGTATATGGAGCGAGTGATGGGAATCGAACCCACGCCCACAGCTTGGAAGGCTGTTGTACTAGCCGTTATACTACACCCGCAGCTTCCCTGACTCAATCAGCTTTAGAATTCTATCATAAGTTTGTGTAAAAGTCAAGGATTTTTCTTTGTAATTTCCAAGGGAATTCCATTCAGCACCGCTTCGCCCAGCGTCTCCCCCTCGTAGCGAAGCTTGAGAGAGAAAAAAGGAACCCGACGCTCCAGCAGATCCAGGAAGATCCGATCTCCCGCCCACTGGGGCAGAGCATGGACTTTCTCCTTCGGGACCCACTCCAAAACGCCCTCATCGCAGTCCCGCAGACGGCCGGTGAAGCGCTCCGCATGAAAGAGGTGCATGTATTCTCCCTCCCAGCGGTCGGAGACGAAGGTCACAATACCGCAGTAGCGGGGCTTGTCCAGGGCCAGACCCGTTTCCTCCAGGGCCTCCCGCAGTACGCAGTCCTCGGGACTCTCGTTCTCCTCGAAGTGTCCCCCGATGCCCACCCACTTGTCGTGATTCACGTCGTTTTCTTTTTTGATCCTGTGCAAGAGGAGGTAGCAATCGTTCTGTTCGATGTAGCAGAGCGTGGTGTTTTTCATGTTCGTTCCCTTTTCATAGGCCGGGAGAAGCAGTGCTTGTCCGACCCTTCGATTCGCAGAGACGTTTCGGCGGAGGAGCCGTGCCCGCTCCTGCGTTGATCAACGGCAGGGGCCGTCAAATCACGATATTGACGGCGCTGTGGAGGTTCTCGATCTCGATGCGTTCGCTGCCCTGGGCAAACTCACCGTCCAGGGTCCAATCCATGCCTGGGTCGGCCTCCACAGTGACCCGCCGGGCGGGGCGGAAGACGATGGAGGGAGAGTCGTATTTTTGGGAGGTCAAGGCACGGATGACCTCCGCCAGCTGGACCATGTTTTCGGGGTATTTCACCAGCAGCAGCTCAAAGAGCCCGTCGTTCATGTCCACGATATCCGGGTCCAGGGTCAGGATGCCGCCCACGGAGGTGGAGTTGCTGACGGCGCCGAAGATGTAGTCGCCCGCCTCCTGCTCTCCGTTGTCCAGGGTCAGGGTCACATGATAGCGGTGCAGAGAGGAGAGCTCCTTGATGCCGCCGAGGATGTAGGCCAGGTGGCCCAGCGCGTTCTTGACGCTCTGGGAGGTGGCGTAGGAGGTCTTGGTGAAGGCGCCGAAGGAGGCTACGTAGGTGAAGCAGCGTTCCCGGAAGCGGCCGATATCATAGGCCTGAGGGCGTCCGGCCACAATGTCCTGGGCCGCCTGAATGACATTTTTGGACAGGCCCAGGCTGGCGGCAAAATCGTTGGTGGAGCCGGCGGGGATGTAGCCGATGGGAGTCTTGATGTCGGCGCGGACCACGCCGGTGATCACCTCGTTAAAGGTGCCGTCGCCGCCAATGCATACCACCAGATCCGCCTGCCCGCCGCCCTCCATGGTCAGCTGCGTACCGTCACCCTGCTTTTGGGTGAAATGAACGACGCATTCATAGCCGGCGCGATCGAAAACGGAAAGGATCTCCAGCAGATGGGGATTGGCTTTTTTCATACCGGCGGCGGGGTTCATAATGAGCAGCAGGCGTTTCATCGCAGGGACCTCCAAGAATGGGATATTCTCCCATAATTATACCACGGCTGTCAAGTGGACGCACATATAGCACTTGCAAAGCGGCGAAGAATGTGGTAAACTATATGAAAATCTGTAAAAGGGAGATTATGTCTGCGTCATGACAGAGATCATCAACGAAAAGACCCTGGCGGAGTATGAAGCCTTTGTGCAGGGCCACCCCAAGGGGAATTTTGCCCAGAGCTCCTATTGGGCCAAGCAGAAATCCGCCTGGACCTGGCGGGCCATCGCCTGCCGGGGCGAGGATGGGAAGATCAAGGGCACCCTGTCGATCCTGATCCGCAAGATGCCCGGCTTCGGCAGAGCCATGATGTACGCCAGCCGCGGCCCCGTCTGCGATATTGACGACTATGCCACCATGGACGAGCTCTTCGCCAAGGCCAGGGAGCTGGCCAAGGAGTTCAAGGCCTACGTCTTCAAGATCGATCCCGACATTCCATCCTCCGAGACCGCCTTCACCGACTACATGCTGAAATACGGCTTTGTGCTGAAGTCCGGCGGCGCGGAATTTGAGTCCGTTCAGCCCCAATATGTGTTCCGCCTCTACCTGAACGGCAGGAACGAGGAGGAGCTGATGGCCTCCTTCCACCAGAAGACCCGTTACAACATTCGCCTTGCCCAGCGCAAGGGCGTGCAGGTGGAGATCTGCGGCAAGGAGATGGTGCCGGAGTTCGGCCGTCTCATGGTCACCACCGGCGTCCGGGATGGCTTCGTCACCCGCCCGCCCGAGTATTTCGCGGAGATGCTGGACAACCTGGGCGAGCACGCCCGGCTCTATATGGCATTCATCGACGAGCCCCAGGAGGACGGGAGCACCAAGCGAAAGGCCATCGCCGGGACCCTGGCCATCTGGTACGGCGACAAGGTTTGGTATCTCTACGGCGCCAGCTCCAACGAGGACCGCAACTACATGCCCAACTACCTGCTTCAGTGGAACATGATCCGCTGGGCGGTGGAGAAGGGCTGCCGGGTCTACGACTTCCGGGGCGTCCCCGGGGACGTGGGGGAGGACCATCCGCTCTACGGCCTGGTGAAGTTCAAGCGGGGCTTCAACGGCGACTACACCGAGTTTGTGGGCGAGATGGACCTGGTGCTGAGCCCCTTCTGGTACAAGACCATCAACAAGACCGCCAAGCTCTACGGCAAGCTGGTCTCCAAGGTTTATAAAATCAAAAACCGCGGCAAGTAAACACGCACCCCCTATCTTTTCATTCTGAGGTGTCGTTATGAAAGCATACGTTGTCGAGCGGGAAGCGCTCATCCACAATATTCAGGCCATCCGATCCTTTGCGGGCGAGGTGCCCGTCTGGGCCGTGCTCAAGGGCAACGGCTACGGCATCGGCATTGTACCCTTCTCCAGGATCCTCTGGGAGAACGGGATCGACCGCTTCGCCGTGACGGAGCTCCGGGAGGCGGAGACTCTGCGGGAGAACTACCCCGACGCGCCCATCCTGATGATGCGCTCCACCGCGGACCCCGCGGAGATTCATGAGCTGCTGGATCTGGGGGTCATCCTGACGGTGGGCTGCTATGAGACTGCGGTAGCCATCAACGGCATCGCCGCCGAGCGCTCTGCGGTGGCCCAGGTCCACCTGGCGGTGGACACCGGCATGGGCCGCTATGGCTTTTTGCCCGACGATGTGGACAAGATCATCTCCGTCTATGAGTATATGAAGAACCTGCAGATCTGCGGGATCTTCACCCACTTCCACAGCTCCTTCTCCAACGAAAAGGCCACCCGCCAGCAGTATGAGAAGTTCGCCGCCGTGGTGGAAAAGCTGCGGGCCGCGGGCTATGACACCGGCATGGCCCACTGCTGCAATTCCCATGCCTTCGTCCGCCATCCCGAAATGCACATGAACGGGGTTCGCATCGGCTCCGCCTTCCTGGGCAGGCTCAGCTTCAAGGACAAGCTGGGGCTTAAAAAGGTGGGCTGTGTGGAATGCACGGTGGAGGAGATCCGCTGGATCCCCAAAGGCCAGACCGTGGGCTATTCCGCCGGCTTCAAGGCCAAGCGGCCTCTGCGTACCGCCGTCATCGGCGTGGGCTATTACAACGGCCTGGCCATGGTCCGGGAGAACGACATCTGCCGCTTCCGGGACAGCGTACTGGGGATTCTGCACCACTTCAAAAATATCTTCTTCCCCCGGAAGATCCTGGTGAGTGTGAACGGCCACAAGTGCCGGCTCCTGGGCCACGTGGGCATGGTCCACGCGGTGATCGACGTGACGGATGTGGACTGCGCCGTGGGCGATAAGGTCGTCGCCGCCGTCAATCCCCTGGTGGTCAAGGGCCTGCGGGTCCAGTACCGTTGAGTCGGGACCGCGGACTTGCCCGCGAAACAGGAACGTCCCGGCCCCCGCTCCGAGCTCGGAGCGGGGGCCGGGACTTCGTCTGTGTCTGGGATCAACCCAGCAGCTCGGGCTCCATGGCCTCGTGGAGCCGCTGCGTCAGGGCGCCGGCAAAGAGGCGGTCCGCCTGGATGTGGACGGTCTGGAGGGCCGGGGCGCACTGCTCCACCGGCAGCTTACCGTTCATGAAGACGTCGTTGTCCAGAATGAACTTGACCTCGCTGTCCTTTACGTTTCCCCGCTGGAGCATGCCTGGGCCCGCATGGAGCTTGACGCGGCAGCCGCCGGAGACCGCCAGCTCGATGTCCTGCCCGGCCCGGGCGAAGCTTTCCTCCCGGGTGTCGTCCTCTCCCAGCAGACCCAAATAGCCGGGCTGGAAGAGCTCCCGGAAGGGCACGCCCTCCAGATCCAGAGCCTTGCGGGAAAAGACGTTGATGAAACGCAGCCCCACCCGCTCAAAGTAGGCGGGGCGATAGATGGGGATGAATTTGGACAGCACGAGATCCAGCTTGGCGGCAAAGTCCTCCCACTGCGTATAAGCCGGGGTGGCCAGGGCGATGAAGCTGTTGGTCAGATTGACCTTCCATTTGCCGTCGGCGGAGAGGAACTGGTAGTTGATGACCCGCTCGCCCTCCTCCACGCGGAAATTTCCGGGGCCGCCGGCCAGCTTGGGCTGGGGCTGCTCCTGCAGGCGCTTATATTGGGGGAAGTCCCGGCGGATGGCCTCCTGGAAGTCCGCGGGCTCCCGGGCGGAGATGGACAGAATGGTGGGGAAGCGGAGCTGACAGATCACCTCCACCAGCTGGCGTTTCCGGTACAGATAACGGTCGCGGTCTAAAAACATGGCCTTGCCTCCCATGACGTTTTCTTTGAGTATAGCACAGCTGATCGGATTTCGCAAGCGTGAAATGATCCCTGCGGCGGGTGTTGGCTGCCGCAGGGATCATCTTCATTTCGTCAGCTCCAGCTGGAATTCGTCGCCCTGCTCCGTGACCCGGACCGTGTAGCCCTGGCCGGAGGCAAAGCGGCGGATGTTGCCCACGGCGCACTGGTCGTCCACCAGGACCGTCAGCGCGGCCGGCGCGTTTCGCTTGACCTCCTGCTGGACCAACAGCACGGGCTGCGGGCAGGAGAGACCTCTGGCGTCGATCATTGTTTTCCCTCCTTCTTTTTGACGAATGTACAGATCAGGGAGATCAGCAGCAGGATCGCCAGGGCGGCGATCACCGCGGTATGACCGTTGGGAGTGGAGCCCTCGCCGGAGGAGGCCAGCTTGAAGTTATGGCTCAGGGCGGCGCCCAGGATCATGCCGACCACCGTGACGGCGGAGTCGGAGTTACCCTCGCCCGCCAGCACCAGCTGCCGCAGGGGGCAGCCGCCCAGCAGGGTGGAGCCCCAGCCCACCACCACCATGCCCAGGAAGTTCCACAGGCCGTCGGAGTGGGCTACCGGCTGCTTCTCAAAGGAAAAGCCAGTGAAATTGCGCAGGATCAGATTGCCGGCCAGCACCGTGACAATGACCATCCCAAAGGCGGCCACCAGGCCGAAATCCTTGAACATCACGGCGTTGCGGATGCCGCCGGCCATGCAAAAGCGGCTGCGTTGGGCCAGGAAGCCCACCGCCAGACCCGCCAGCAGGGCGACGACCCAGGGAGCCCGCATGGAGCCCGGGCCGGATTCGGAGCTGCGGAACAGCCCCACCAGTCCGGTGACGGAGAGCAGGAAGCCCAGCGTCAGCAGGGCCGGGAAGGCTGCGCCTTCCGCCTTGGCCTGGCCGTAGGCCCGACCCAGGGTGAAGCCCTTTTTCAGGAAGACGACTCCGGCGAGAATGCCCACGATGAAGCCCAGCAGTCCCACCACGGCATTCAGATCGCCGCCGCCGATGCGGATCACCATCCGCAGAGGGCAGCCCAGGAAGACCAGAGCGCCGATCATCACCAGCATGCCCAGCAGCAGCCGCAGGAAGGGAGAGGATCCGCCCTTGCCCTTGAACTCCCGGAAGCACAGGGCAGCCAGCAGGGCGCCCAGTACGATGCCGACGATCTCGGGACGGAAGTACTGGACCGCCTCCGCCCCGTGGAGCCCCAGAGCGCCCGCGATGTCCCGCTCAAAGCAGGCAATGCAAAAGCCCATATTCTTGGGGTTGCCCAGCTGCGCCAGCAGCAGAGCCGCCGCGCCTGCGAGGAAGCCCGTCAGCAGCAAAAGCCAGTTCTCCCGAAACCAGGAACGTTTTTTCATTGTTCGACCTTCTTTCTGTCTTTGTAAGCGTGATACTCACAAAAGGATCACGATAGGACAATTATAACACCCAAAACGCCGGATGTCTACCCCTGCGGGGGGGATTTTTTACGTTTTGGGCGTCAGTTCAGAGCAGCAGCTCGTCAAAGGTGGCGGGTTCGATGGCCCCCTCGGAAGCCAGAGCCTCCAGCCGCGGGCGGTCCGCGGGATCGGAGGCCCAGGCGATGCCGCAGTCCGCGGTGAGCTGCCTGGGAGCGGGGAGGAGCCGGCCCGGGATGCCCGCGGCGGCGCAGACCCGCTCGGTCTCCATGGCGGCCGCGGTGGTGTGGAAGCTCAAGATCAGGGTGAGGCGCGCTTGCTTTCGCATGGCGAAGATCTCCTTTCGGGAACAATTCCGCTCCAAACGGGCGTCTTCCGGCGCCCGTTTGGAGCGATCATTTGTATTATTCTCCGCCGCCCTCCGATTCCGAGGGAGCAGGCTCCGTCGGCGGCTGCGTGGGCTGCGTGGGCTGCGTGGGCGGCTCCGTGGGCTGCGTGGGCGGCTGTGTGGGCTGCGTGGGCGGCTGTGTGGGCTGCGTGGGCGGCTCCGTGGGCTGTGTCGGCGCCTCCGTGGGCTGTGTCGGCGGCTGTGTGGGCTGCGTGGGCGGCTCCGTGGGCTGCG
>JAFYAB010000146.1 GCA_017540945.1 Oscillospiraceae bacterium
ATGGGCTTCATGATCCAGGGCGGCGATCCCACAGGGACCGGCATGGGCGGCCCCGGCTACTGCATCAAGGGCGAATTCTTTATGAACGGCGTGGACAATAAGCTGAAGCACAAGCGCGGCGTGCTGTCCATGGCTCGCTCCTCCAACCCAAATTCCGCGGGCAGCCAGTTTTTCCTGATGCACCAGGATTCTCCCCATCTGGATAAGCAGTACGCGGCCTTCGGCAAGGTCACAGAGGGTCTGGAGCACATCGACGAGATTGCCTCCGTCAAGGTGGACATGAACGACCGTCCCCTGAGCGAGCAGAAGATCGCCTCCATCCGCGTGGATACCCAGGGCGTCGAATATCCGGAGCCCAAAAAGCTCCGCGACCCCTACGGAAGATTCTGAACCGACGCGCAGCGACACCTCAATAATTCACTATTCATTGCGCCGCCCAGCGGCGCTCTATGGGGCTGTACCGGTTTCGACGGGGATAGTGAGGCTGGAATAGCGGGCGGAGGCGCCTGACCTCCATAAAACGGGTACCTTTTAAATTAACTGACAACGATAATCTCGTTCTGGCTGCTGCTTAATTAGCGGCCCATCCGCCCCGGAAGGCCCACGAGCCGGGTTCGGGTGTGATTTGAGTGGGGACCGTGAGCGCGGTAAGCTTTGCCCGCGCCATGCATCATGAAGCTACCAAGACCGTAAGCGTGTTTGTTCGCGTGCGGTCGAGGGAATGGAAATAACAAACTGCGCCCGGAGAAGTTCTTGTCAAGTTATTTTCGGACAGGGGTTCAACTCCCCTCAGCTCCACCACGTCGGAGCACCCTCCGCACGGCTCAGGAGTCCCGGTTTCGTAAGAGCCGGGCCTCCTTCGGCTGTGTTGCGGGGCTCCTCCTTTTCCGAATCGAACCCGCTTCGCCGGGCTTCGATTCGGGGATTCGCGGGGCTTTGCAAAAGCTCTGCAAGCCTCTATAAAATGTCCTTATGCGAAGTCCAGCTTCGCATAAGGGCATTATTTCTTTCAAGAAGAGACATTATTTTTCATTGAAAACGAAAAAAAGCTGTGATAAAATAAACAGGAAATCGCTGCATATATGCAGAAGCGAATGGAAAAAAGCAGCCGAAACGGCTTGCGAAACGATTGGGAAAGGGGAGATCGCTTTTGAAAAAGACCGTGGTTTATCTGTTGACATTCCTGCTTTTGTTCTCGCTGATCGCCTGCTCCTCGCCTGTTTTGGACCTTTTGCCCCAGACTTCCGCTGCGATCACCACGGAAGGGAGACCTGCGGAAACCGAAGCGCCTCCTGTAAAAACAGATTCTCCGGTCCCCGTTACGGAATCCGCGCCGGAGACGACGGCCCGCAGGCAGATCGAAATTCCCTTCACGGAGCATGATTACGAGAACACCGATTACAACGGGTATGTGATCGAGCAGAAGATCACCGTGAGTCCCTGGATCAGTCAGAACGACCGGGAGCTGCTGGAAGCTGCCTGGGAAAAGGTGGGGAGAGGGAAAGAGCTTCCGTCCCCAGGCTCCTTGGGCATCAGCAACAATCGGGTGGTCTCGGCCTTTGGCAGCAATTATATTGAGTACGACGAGGTTTTGTACGCGGTTGGACAACTCGACGTTTACAATCGGACGGAGGGTTACCCCATAACTAAGGACAATCCTTACAGCTCTGACGTCTATCTCAGCGGCGCACACCGCTTTAATACGTTGACCCTGTTCTACAGCAGCGGCACGCGGACTTACTATTCCGTATCGGGCGGCGTCTTCGGCACCCAGGGCGGCGGCTGGTCTCCCATTGGAATCAAAATGGTGTCAGATCATTGGGGCCCCTGTTCCTTTGTGCTGGCGCTGGCCATAGACAAGACGCCGAACCATCCGGAGGGCGATCCCAGCTATGCGGATACGGTATTCCGTTTCGGCGGAGAGTCCTTTGTCCTGCCGCTGCTGACCATGGATTCCCTGAATGAGCAGCCGACGGAAAGCACGGAAGTCTGGACAGAGCCGGAGGAAACGGATGAGAGCCCGGCTGCCACCGAAACGCAGAAACGGCTGGACAGTATCAGCCTGGATATTTTTAACAGCTTTGAAGGTATGAGCCGAGGAGATCTGAAGGAACGCTACGGCGAGCCGGATTATGACGATGGCGGCACCATGACCTACGACTTTGTCAGTTGGTATGGATACGACGGAAATCTTCGGTTCTTCTTTGATAACAGCGCCGAGTCCTGCAAGACCAACTGCGTCAGCTGGACCGCCTACGGTGCATCCGAAGATCTGTTCCGGGAGCTTTGCGATTCCCTGAACGCCATGGGCGATCCGGGGGAGACCAGCTATCCCAAGAGCGGACAGATTGAAAAAGCCTATCTCATTGACGGACGTGAAATCGTAGCGGGCAACGAGGATTCCGCGGACGGACAATGGACCTATGTGTTTTCCCTGTATCATAGCTGAAACGGCAAAAAAGAAAAAACTGAAAAAATCAGAATTCCCGTCTTGCAATAAGGCGGGAATTCTGTTATAATACAGTGAATTTCTATGAGTAGGAGTATATCTGTGTATCTGAAATCCCTTGACTTGCAGGGCTTTAAGAGCTTTCCGGACAAGATCCGCCTGCAATTTGACGGTGATATCACCGCCATCGTCGGCCCAAACGGCTCGGGCAAATCGAATATTTCCGACGCCATTCGCTGGGTCATGGGAGAACAGAGCTCCAAAACTCTGCGCGGCGTCAAAATGGAGGACGTGATCTTCGGCGGCACGCTGAAGCGTCCTCAGCTGGGCTTCGCGGAGGCCAGTCTGATCTTTGACAATACAGACCGTTATTTCATTGTGGACAGCGACGAGGTCATGGTGACCCGGCGCTACTATCGCTCCGGCGAAAATGAGTTCTATCTCAACAAGCAGTCCGTCCGGCTCCGGGATGTGAACGAGATGTTCATGGATACGGGCCTGGGCAGGGAGGGCTATTCCAATATTTCCCAGGGACGTATCGACGAGATCCTGTCTGTCAAGAGTACTGACCGAAGGGAAATCTTCGAGGAAGCGGCCGGCATCTCCAAGTACCGCCACCGCAAGGAGGAAACAGAGCGCAGACTGGAACGGACCGAGGAAAACCTGCTGCGCATCAACGACAAAATTTCCGAGCTGGAGCTCCGGGTGGAGCCCCTGCGGGAACAGTCGGAGAAAGCAAAGCAGTATCTGGCGCTGCGCGAGGAGCTGAAGGGACAGGAGGTCGCCGTATGGCTGAACAGTCTGAACGGCTTGGCGGCCGCAGCCCGGAAGGCGGAGGAGGATTACAACGCATCCGCCTTTATCCTCAACCAGGAGCATGAAAACCTCAACGCCCTCTACCAAAAAGGAGAACGCCTGACCGAATCGCTGCACGAGAAGGATACGGAGATTGAAAGCCGGCGGGAGACCATTTCACAGGCGGAGGCGGAGCTTCAACGGCTCAGCGGCCGCAGGGATCTGCTGGAAGGGGAGAAACGGAACGCTGAGGACAATCTCTCCCGCCTGCGTCAG
>JAFYAB010000147.1 GCA_017540945.1 Oscillospiraceae bacterium
CGTCACCGGATGGGTCAGGCTCAAATATGCTGCCATGAACCTGAAAAAGCTGGCAAATTGGAGTTGGAATAACTCCTTTTTGCTTCGATTTTACAGCTTTTCTTACGTTTTTTGCCCTGTTTTCCAGTCATAAATGCCTGAACCGCAGATTTCATCCTCTGAAACCTGCGGTTCTTTGACAGACTGAAACGCCGTCCCCCTGCAAGCCAAGGCTTGCGGGGGGACGGCGTTTGGGCGGGCCGTTTGCCCGCGCCACAGCAGGATACGGGAGCGGACTCAGCCCTTCCGGGGCCATGGCGCCCACTGTGCGCCGCAGCGGGCAGGGCTTCCCTGTACCGGAAAAGTTTTTCCGTTTTTTTGCAAATTGGGTCTATGCAGAACGGGATTTTTCATGTATATTATAGGGTGATACGGAACGCGCCGGAGACCCTCCGCATAGGATGGGCAAAGGGAGGCGCGTGGAATGCTTTGGGAAATTCTGTTGGGCGGCCTGCTCGCCGCGGTGCTGGCGGCTCTGGGCTGCCTGCTTTGGCGAAGGCTTCTGCTGCCCTTGGGGACGGCGGATGCGATCCTGGTGCTCCCCGCCCGGGACGGCGGCGAGGGGTTGGAGCAGCGGCTCCGGGCCTGCGGCCTGCTGCGGCGTTGGGGCCTGCTGGACAGCGCGCCCGTCATTCTGGATCTGGATTTGAACGACGAAGGCCGCGCTCTGGCGGAGCGCCTGACCGACGCCTTTGAAGCGGAGCTGTGCAGCCCCGAGGAGCTGCGGCTTCTGCTGTAGGGACCGCTGCAACGCGAAGCCGGTACAGCGGCCCCGCGATCCACCGATTTTATATCACAATAACAGCGAAAAGGAACGAACTCCATGGA
Organism: Oscillospiraceae bacterium; assembly: GCA_017540945.1. Next base: position 868 of record JAFYAB010000147.1, read on the forward strand.
AAACGAACTGATCCGCGTCGAAGGCAGCGTGTCGGCGGTGGTTTTTCAAAACCGGGAAAACGGTTACACCGTCCTGCGGATGAAGGACGAACAGGGCGAGCTGACCACCGCGGTGGGCATCGTCCCGGACACCAACATCGGCGAGCGGCTGCGGATCGAGGGTCGTTGGAGCAGCCACAGCAGCTACGGCAGGCAGCTGGAGATCGTGAGCGTGGAACGGCTGATGCCGGAATCCCGCGTTGAGATCCTGGCCTATCTTTCCTCCCACGCCGTCCGGGGCGTCGGCCCCAAGATCGCCGCCCGGATCGTGGAGCGCTTCGGGGCCGAGAGCCTCAAAATCATTGAAAACGAACCGGACAAGCTGGCCCTGGTGCCGGGCATCTCCACGGCCAAGGCCAAAGAGATCCACGAGAGCTTCCAGTCCCAGCAGAGCCTGCGGCACCTGGCGGAGTTCCTCAGCGGCTACCGTCTGCCCGCGGAGCTGGCGGTCCGAATCTATAAGGCTTACGGGGAGCTGTCCATGATGGCCATTCAGGACAACCCCTACTTCCTCACGGAGGAGGGCTTCAACGCCCCCTTCGCCCAGGTGGACGCCTTTGCCCTGGAGCTGGGCTTTGACGGCGACGACGAGCGCCGGGTGGACGCGGGCATCCTCTACGAGCTGAGCTTCAACTCCGCCGGCGGTCACGTCTTCGTGCCGGAGCCCCAGCTGACGGAGGCCGCGGCCAGCTTTCTGCGGCTGGACCGGGAGATCATCCGGGAGGGCCTGCGCCGTCTGGCGGAGCAGGAGCGGATCATTGTGGACTCCGTGGCCTCTCTCACCGCAGTCTATCTGCCCGCCTACGGCGAGGCGGAGCGTTATTTGGCCCGCCGCTTCACGGAGATGATCGGCGGCAAGGTGGGTCTGCCCGCCAATCTGGCCAGGACCGTAGCGGCGATCGAGGCCCGGCAGGAAATCGAATACGCGGCGCTCCAGCGGGAGGCCATCTATGCCGCCGCCGCGGAGAAGCTGCTGATCGTCACCGGCGGTCCCGGCACCGGCAAGACCACCACCCTCCGGGGCATTCTGGATCTCTTCGAGCAGATGCGTCTCAAAACTCTGCTGACAGCCCCCACGGGCCGGGCGGCCAAGCGGCTCTCGGAGCTGACGGGGCGGGACGCCTCCACCATTCACCGGCTTTTGGAGGTGGACGTCTCCCCCGAGGACGGGTCCATGGTCTTCGTCCACAACGAGCACAACCCCCTGAGCTGCGACGCGGTGATCGTGGACGAGAGCTCCATGGTGGACCTGCTGTTGATGTACAACCTGGTGCGGGCTCTGCCGGAGCGCTGCCGGCTGATTCTGGTGGGCGACCCCGATCAGCTTCCCTCCGTCGGGGCCGGCAACGTGTTCTCCGATCTGATCCGCAGCGAGAAGATTCCCACCATCCGGCTGACGGAGATCTTCCGCCAGGCCCGGGAGAGCCTCATTGTCATGAACGCCCATCGGATCATCCACGGGGAGCTGCCGGAGCTGCGGGAAAAGAAGCAGGACTTCTTTTTCCTCCAGCGGGCCAGCGACGAGGCGGTCTGCCAGACCGTCACGGAGCTCTGCGCCCGCCGTCTGCCCCGGAACATGGGCATCCAGCCCGAGGACATCCAGGTCCTCTCCCCCACCCGTAAGGGCGAAACCGGCACCCGGGCTCTGAATCAGCTGCTGCAGCAGGCTCTGAACCCCGCCGCTCCGGGCAAAAACGAAAAGAAATACGGCGATACGGTCTTCCGCGTAGGGGACCGGGTCATGCAGATCCGCAACAACTATGACATCATCTGGAACAAGGTCGGAGGGCCCGGCATGGGCTCCGGCATTTTCAACGGCGACGTGGGGACCGTCCAGGCCATCGACTGCCAGGCCCAGACCGTCACTCTCCGCTTCGACGACCGGGAGGCCGTCTATACCTGGGACATGCTGCCCCAGCTGGAGCCCGCCTACGCCATGACCGTCCACAAGAGCCAGGGCAGTGAGTACCGGGCCGTGGTGCTGGTCGCCTGGCGGGGCACGCCGCTGCTGCTGAGCCGCAGCATCCTCTATACCGCCGTCACCCGGGCCCGGGAGCTGCTGATCGTCGTGGGCGACGAAAGTGTGATCGAATATATGGTTCGCAACGACAAAAAGCAAAAGCGCTTCAGCGGGCTGAAGTGGCGGCTGTGCCACATGGAAGCATGAAGCAGACAGAGTCTTCCAGGCCAGGTGCACTGTCGGGACAGCACCTCATCCGTCATCCGGCTCCCCTGAGACGCGGGATGCCGCCTTCCCCTCAAGGGGAAGGCTTTGGGCGGGTTGGCGCAGCCATCCGGGACCTGCTCTGGCCCCGGCGCTGCATACTCTGCCGACGCTTTCTGGGCGCGGACGGCGGGCGGCTCTGCCCGGCCTGCGCCGCTTCCCTGCCGGAGCCCGTTTCCGGCGCCCGCCGGGGCAGCCATTACCGGCGTTGGGCCGCGGCCCTCTTGTACGAGGACGCCTTCCGGGCTTCCTTCCGGCGATACAAGTTCGAGGGCTGCAGCTTTTACGCGGATGTATACGGCTCCTGGCTGGCCAACGCCATCCAAAAGCAGCTGGGCACGAACTACGAGCTGGTAACGTATATTCCCATCAGCTCCCTGCGCCGCCGGAAGCGGGGCTATGATCAGACCCTCCTGCTGGCGCAAAGCGCCGGGAAGCTTCTGGGGCTGGAGCCGATCTGTACCCTGCGCAAGAAGAACCTGGTGCGGGCCCAGTCCCGGCTCATCGGCTCCGAGGCGCGGCAGCGGAACATCCGGGGCGCCTTTCGGGTCCTGGACCCGGCGCTGGTACGGGGAAAAACCATCCTGCTGATCGACGACGTGCTGACCACGGGGGCCACGGTCTCCGAGGCCGCCCGGGTCCTGCTGGAGGCTGGGGCCAAGCGGGTGGACGTGGCGACGCTGGCGGCGGCTGCGAATTAACGCGGACGGCAGAGTGCCGTCCCTACAAACAATGAAAAGGTGATCAATCATGTCTATTTTCTCCAAGGACCTGGGCATCGACCTGGGAACCGCCAACGTGGTAATCTATGCCGATGGCAAGGGGATCGTACTCCGGGAGCCCTCTGTGGTGGCGGTGGACAAAAACACCGGCAAGATCCTGAAGGTGGGCGCCGCCGCCCGAAACATGCTGGGCCGGACCCCCGGCAACGTGGTGGCTATGCGGCCTCTGCGGGAGGGCGTGGTCTCCGACTACGAGCTCACCGAGCGGATGCTGGCGGAGTTCTTCAAGCAGATCTTCAAATATGCCTTCGTCAAGCCCCGCGTGGTGATCTCCGTTCCCAGCGGCATCACCAGCATTGAGGAGCGGGCGGTGGTGCAGATCGCCCAGGAGGCCGGCGCCCGGCGGGTCTATCTGATCGAGGAGCCCCTGGCCGCGGCTCTGGGCGCCAATCTCAGCTTTGAAGGCCCCGACGGCCACATGGTGGTGGACATCGGCGGAGGCACCACCGACATCGGCGTGCTGACCATGAACGGCCTGGCCAACTCCTCCTCCATCAAGGTGGCCGGCGACAACTTCGACGAGGCCATCATCCGCTACCTGCGAAAAAAATACGGCCTGATCATCGGCCAGTCCATCGCCGAGGAGACCAAGATCAACGTGGGCGCCGTCTTTGAGCGCAGCGAGCCCGTGGAGGCGCTGGTGAAGGGCCGGGACTTCAAGACCGGACTGGCCAAGGAGGTCCTGGTGACCACCGCCGATATGCTGGAGGCCCTGCGCCGCCCCGCCCGGCAGATCACCGACGAGATTCTGGCGGTTCTGGAGCAAACCACGCCGGAGCTGGTGGCGGATATCGCCCGAAACGGCATCGTCCTCACCGGCGGCGGCGCCCAGCTCTGGGGCATGGACAAGCTCATCACCGAACGTACCGGCATGCGCTGCACCGTGGCCGACGACGCGGACTCCTGCGTGGCGTACGGCTGCGGCAAAAGCCTGAGCTGGATCAACCGTATGCAGGAGGGCCCCATCAATTTCGCAAGGCGGAAGCTGCTGAAGGAATGAGCCCAAAGGAAAAACTCTGCTTCGTTCGACGCGAAGCAGAGTTTTTCCATTTTTTTCGTTCGTTTGTCAACCGTTTCGGCTGCGCCTGCGTCTAAATAGCAAGAGGCGCGGTCAGAAGGACCGCAGCAGCCGGGAAAGGCTCTTGTTCTTCAGCAGCCAGAACAGCAGCGGAACGCCGAGGGCGTAGGTCACAACGGCTTCTCCGATGGCCACGAAAAGCCCGTTGATGCCCCAGGCCGCCAGGAAGGTCCTCCCCTCCGGGAAGTAGTAGCCGAGCTCCGCGCCGACAATCACGGCGTTGAAGACGATGGTGGGGAGCGGTATGAGCAGGAATGTCAGAAGACGGCGCTTCCTGCCGGCCTTTTCCTGCTCCGGCGCAAGGGCGTCGGTCTGTCTTTCTTCGCGCAGGCTCCCGGACATCTTCCAGATGCAAAGGCAGGCCAGGAGCGTGGCAAGAGAGCCCAGCACGATGTCCCATACTCCAAGGGTGGAGTTGATATTTGCCACGATACAGCCGACAACCATGCCGGGGATGGCGGCTGGTGTGAAGCAGCAGAGGACCGACAGAGCCTCAGCGAAGCGGAACTGGACGGTCCCGTAGGCAAGGCTGGGAACCAGGAAGCCCTCGGCAAGCGTGAGAGCCGCGTAGATCGCGGCGAGGATCCCCGCAAAGGTGATCCGGCGAGTGGTGAGTTTCATAGGGTTTTCCCTCCAAAAGAAAAATCGGGCGCAGTGCGCCCGTCGTCTTGTCCCTTTCGGGACGGTCCAATAGTTTTGTTTATCGACAGGATGGTCGCGAACTGTCGTATTCAATTGGAGCAGCGCTATTTTACCAGATCATCGGAAAAAGTCAAGAGAAAAATACAGCATCTTGTGAATTTCCCCTTGCTTTTTCTCAGATTTTGTAGTAATGTATATTATAATAGGTAAGTTATGTATATCGATCAAGAGAACGCGCCATTTCGGCGCGATAAGGAGGAAATGCTTATGAGAAACAGTTTGCGAGCGATCGCTCTGCTGCTTTGTTTGATCCTGCTGGCAACCTGCGTTTTTGCGGCAGACCCGACCAGCTTCGCAGCGGTTACAGAGCCCGCTGTCGAAACTATGGAGCCTGCCGCCGAGACTGCAGAGCCTGCCGCCGAGGGCTGGGAGACCGAGCCCGGTGCTGATCCCATCGCGGCCACCGGGGAGCCTGTCGCCCCCCTGACGGAGCCCATCACCGAGCCCGCAACAGAGCCCACTGAGCCCGTGACAGAGCCCACCGAGCCCGTCACCGAACCCACCGAGCCCGTCACCGAACCCACCGAGCCGCCTGAGCCCCCCGAACCTCCGGTCTCCGAAATGACCGACGAGCAGATCATCAACAAGTTCTCCATTCCGGACGACTGGGCCCGCAAGGCGCTGGTTTTCGCCGTCCGCTACGGCGTGCTGGCCGGCAAGGGCGACAACAATCTGGCCCCGAAGGACAACACCACCCATGCGGAGCTGGCTACCATGCTGATCAGCATCCTGAACACCAAGAAGGAGGCTTCTCTCAGCAGCTTCACCGACGTGAGCAGCACTTCCTGGTACTATGTGCCCATGGCCCGCGCCGTGAGCCTGGGGATTTTCCCCATCGCGGACCCCAACGCCACCAAGCTGACCCCCAACGTCCCCATCACCCGTGAGGAAGCCTTCGTTGCCCTCGCCCGGATGTTCGGCGTCCACGGCGACAGCAAGCAGGCCATCTACAGCTTCTCCGATTGGAAGGATGTCAGCTCCTGGGCCGTCACCGACCTGGCCGCCATGATCGAAACCTGCCACATCGCCGGCAGCGACGGCAAGCTCAATCCCAAGCGGCAGATCAGCCGCCGGGAGTTTGCCCAGGTCCTGTATCGGCTGATCGACTGGATCGGCACCGAGCTCCCCTCCGCCAACTGCACCGGGTCCCTGGCCCTGGGTTCCTCCACCGTACCGAAGGGAACCACCATTAACGGCGACCTGCTGCTCTCCACGGACGACACCAACATCCGACTGGAAAACCTGACCGTCACCGGCAAGCTGATCCTCCAGGGCAACGGAAGCGTGACCATCCGGCTGAAGAACAGCAACGTCCACGAGATTGTCGCCTGTCGTCCCACAACCATTCAGGGCTCCGACAGCACCATCCACACTGTCGTCGTCCACAGCCAAACGAAGCTCTACGCCAATTGCACCGTCGCCAAGGTCTTCTGCAGATCTCTGATCATAACCGGCGGATTTACGGCCGGTACCGTCAATTTGATGAACCATGCCGGCATGTCGTTGGCCGAAGGCGCCAAGGTGACCAAAGCGAACGTCCTTGGCGACAATGTCTACATCAACGGCAATGGTCAGATCGTCACTCTGGAGCAGCGCGGAGATAACCTGACCAATCACTGCAATACCGGCACGACCATTCAGAACCCCTACAACGACGCCAGCACCGTGGAGGGCATCCGGCAGGACTCCACCGCCGCCACTGAAAGCGCTCCCACCGTCAAGATGCAGCTGAAGCTCAAAAACATGCCCGAAGGCTGGTCGGAATGCGATCTGGTTTGGTTTGTGAACGGTAACGAGGTCTCCCGGACCTACCGCAATCTGCTCAAGGAGGGCAGCCTGATCTCTCAGAGCTATAACTTCAGCAACTTTATGGACGGTCTCCACGACTCTGTCGTCTTTACCGTCTACATCACCATCGACGATGAACAGTACCTGATCTATCGCGGGTACGTCAATATCAAAGAGTCGGTCCAGCGAATCGCCGCCACCATCCGCACCCAGAACGTTCAGGGCAAGCTCCGGGCCAACGGCAAGCTCTATACCTCCTCCTCCCTCTCCACCGAAAAGCGCAGCATTCCCGCCGGCACCCAGGTCACCATTCTCCAGTCCACCGAATGCACCGCCACAAAGGTCCGGCTTCAGGACGGCACTGAGGGTTGGACGAACTATTACAATGTGGCCATCGTCTCCGGCACCTACTATATCACCACCGATTACTCCCAGACGGTCAAGGAGTATTACGTCAACCAGGTCCGCAACTGGGGCAGCAACACCAAGTACATGATCTGGGTCAGCCTTTACACCCAGCGCGTCAACATCTTCTATGGCTCCAAAGGCAACTGGCGGCTGGTCAGGACCGGCCCCATTGCCAGCGGTCGGAACGACTGCCCGACGCCAGTGGAGGACTCTACGGTATGGGGCAAAACGGAGCGCTGGAACTATCCGGCACCGGGCCATGATCCCCCGTTCTACTGCCATTCCGTCTCCTACATCGACAGTGCCCGGGGCTTCCATTCCCGCCCGACAAAGTGGGGCGAGCCCTACGGCAGCATCCTGTATACCGCCATCGGCTATCCCGCCTCCGCCGGCTGCGTCCGTCTGATGGACTCGGAGTGCATCTTCATCTACCAGACGGTTCCCCTCGGGACTGCGATCCATATCTATTAATTTCAGAAAAAAGCGGACGGAGCCTCGGCTCCGTCCGCTTTTATACTAAACAAATATTTGATAAAAAAGTTATACTACTATAACAGGAAGCCGGGCTCCTTGCGGAGTCCGGCTTCCTGTTTGTCCGAAGATCAATACTTGGCGGTGTTGACCTTGACGCCGGGGCCCATGGTGGAGGCGACGACGCAGGACTTGATATACTGGCCCTTGGCGGCGGCGGGCTTGGCCTTGATGACGGCGCCGATCAGGGTCGCCATGTTCTCCTCGAGCTTCTCGGGCCCGAAGGACACCTTGCCGATGGGGCAGTGGATGATGTTGGTCTTGTCGAGACGGTACTCGATCTTACCGGCCTTGATCTCCTTGACGGCAGCGGCCACGTTGGGGGTCACGGTGCCGGCCTTGGGAGAGGGCATCAGACCCTTGGGGCCCAGCAGCTTACCGAGACGGCCCACAACGCCCATCATGTCGGGGGAAGCGACGACCACGTCGAAGTCGAACCAATTTTCCTTCTGGATCTTCTCGACCATGTCCATGGCTCCCACGAAGTCGGCGCCGGCGGCCTTGGCCTCGTCGGCCTTGGCGTCCTTGGCGAACACCAGCACGCGGCGGGTCTTGCCGGTGCCGTTGGGCAGGACGATGGCGCCGCGGACCTGCTGGTCAGCATGGCGGGAGTCGACGCCCAGACGGATGTGGATCTCTACGGTCTCATCGAACTTGGCGGAAGCGGTCTTGCACACAAGGCCCAGAGCATCCGCGGGATCATACTGCACGGAGCGGTCGATCTGCTTCGCGCTATCCTTATATTTCTTACCTCTAAACAATGTTTTATCCTCCTTAAAGTGGTGATGCGGAATAATCCTCCCACATTTTGAGACGGTGTCTCAGTCAGTTAGTCAACAACGGTGATGCCCATGGAGCGGCAGGTACCTGCCACCTGGCTCATGGCGGCCTCGATGTCAGCCGCGGTGAGGTCGGGCATCTTGCGCTCGGCGATCTCGCGGACCTGGGCCTTGGTGATGGTGGCGACCTTGGTCTTGTTGGGAACGCCGGAGCCCTTCTCGATGCCCAGGGTCTTCAGAATGAGGGTGGGCGTCGGGGGGGTCTTGGTCACAAACGTGAAGCTGCGGTCGGCATAGACGGTGATGACCACGGGGATCTTAAAGCCGGCCTGATCCTTGGTGCGCTCGTTGAATTCCTTGATGAACTGGGAAATGTTGACACCGTGCTGGCCCAGAGCGGGACCAACCGGAGGGGAAGCGGTTGCCTTAGCAGCCGGGATCTGCAGTTTGATATAACCTGTTACTTTCTGTGCCATGATAAGCACCTCCTGAAATAAAGTGGTAATTTGGCGGGGACAGTGCCCCTCCCACGTTCAGACCGTCCTGAGGGCGGTCGGGTCAATCGGAGATGGTCTCCACCTGATCGAGCTCCAGCTCGATCGGGGTTTCGCGCCCGAACATGGAAACAATGACGCGAACGCTGTTCTTGTCGATATCCAGCGCCTCGACTCTGCCGGTGAAGGAAGTCAGCGGGCCGTCCGAGATCCGGACCGTATCGCCGACGCTGTAGTTGACCACCACCTCGTGGCGCTCCACGCCCCACTGGATGGTTTCCTTCTCTGTCAGAGGAAGCGGATTGGTGCTGCTCGCACCGACGAAGCCCGTGACGCCGCGAATGTTGCGGACGATGTACCAGGTATCGCTGTTCATAACCATTTTGACCAGCACATAGCCGGGGAACAGCTTCCGCTCGTAGGTCTTGGGTCCGTTGTCCGTCACCTCGGTGACCGTCTCCATGGGGATCGCGACCTCACAGATGACGTCCTGGAGCTGACGGTTTTCGATCGTCTTTTCGATGGTAGCCTTGACCGTATTCTCGTAGCCGGAATAGGTCTGGACAACATACCACTGTGCGCTGTCTGCCATGGTGGCTTACCCGATCAGGCCCAGCAGGCCCTTGATGCCCTCATAGGCCAGCGTGTCGATCAGACCGATCACGATTGCGAAGATCACGGAAACAACGATCACGACCACCGTGTTGTTCAGAACCTGGGACCAGGTGGGCCACACGACCTTCTTGAGCTCGCTCTTCATGCCGCGGAACCATTTGGCCAGGCCGCTAAATTTCCGCTTGAACCAGTTTTCCGTTTTGACTTCAGCCATGCTTGTTCTCCCTTCGCTTACTTCGTCTCGGTATGAAGGGTATGCTTCTTGCAGAATCTGCAATACTTCTTCATCTCGAGCCGGTCAGGGTCGTTCTTCTTGTTCTTCATGGAGTTGTAGTTTCTCTGCTTGCATTCGGAACATCTGAGAGTAATTTTAACGCGCATTACGGCACCTCCTTATATTGCCTCCCTGCATCACCGCGGCTATATCAGATTTAGCGGGAACACCCCATCCGCGGCTGAAAAAGGCGCACAAAAAAAGAGCCCTTTTTCACAGGTGAGGAAAGTATAGCATATACCGGGCGGAATGTCAATGAAATTCTTTTCTTTTTTTCAATTTTTCCTGCTGTTTTATAAAGAATTTCATTGACATTCCGAAAAAAAAACGATACGATGAGCAAAACAGTCAAAGGAGATGCGAAAATGAAGATCTTGGCCATCGATTACGGCGACGCCCGGACCGGGATCGCAGTCTCGGATCTCACCGGATCCATCGTGGGATATACCTCCGTGATCCACAGCTGGAACCGGGAGAAGACCATTTCTGAGATTGTCCGTCTCGCCAGGGAGCAGAACGCCCAGCGCATCGTCATGGGCTTCCCCCGGAACATGGACGGCTCCGAGGGCCCCAGGGCAGAGCTGTACCGGGCCTTCGCCGCCGATCTGGAGCAGGCTCTCGGCATGCCTGTCCGCCTCTGGGACGAGCGCAGGACCACCGTGGAGGCCCACAACATCCTCACCGAGACCGGCTATCACGGGAAGAAACGGAAGAACACCGTGGACGCCGTAGCCGCGTCTCTGATCCTGGAGGGCTATTTATCCTATCTCCGACTGCACCCGGACGAATAACAACAGGACGCACCGTGATCCTCTGATCGCGGTGCGTCCTGTGTTTTCAGTAGATCGTTACGGCAGTGCCCGGGGTGAGGGTCTGGAGGATCTTCACCATGTCCTCCTCGGAGACGGCGACGCAGCCGCCGGTGGGCGTCTCCGGGTCCTTCCAGCAGTGGAGGAAAATGGCGTTGCCCGCGTAGGGGGCGTTGGCTCGGTTGTAGCCCAGGTCGATCAGGTAGGCATAGCGGATGGGATAGTCTGCCAGGTGCTCGTCCTCGCTGTAATCCCAGTCGGGATGCTCGCTCTTGTAGAGCAGCTGGTTGTAGTTCAGCCCGTTGGAGCCGGTAGCGCACCAGTACATGTCGTCCGTGATCTTGGTGTAGGGCAGCAGGCTGCCGGGGTCGTCCTTGAGGCCGTAGGCCTCGCCGACGGTCCAGGTGCCCAGGGGTGTCTTTACATCCCCCTCGGACTGCTTGCCGGGGCCGTTCTTACCCACCAGGGCGGGGCAGGAGAAGATCTTCTCATACTTCCCATCCTTGGCCTGGTAGATGGACAGCTCCGCGTGATAGTCGCCGTCGATGGCGGTCTTCACCGCCAGACGGTATTCGCCGTTGCGCTCCGCAGAAATGGGCTGACCGAAGAGGGTCTGCTCCACCTCGTCCTGGGAGATGATATTTCTGTAGCGCTTGTATTTTGCTTCATCTATCCGATTCCAGACCAACAGGCCCACAAAAATCAAAATCGCAATGGTATAACAAATGATGATGGTTTTTGCTTTCTTGTTCATGGTCTCTCCTTCTTTCTATTGTTCGTATTGCGGCGGCCCACACTGCGCGCCTATGAGTTATACCTTCTGTTGTCTCGCCCGGGCCTCCAGCAATCCCATCGTCAGCCAGAAGAAGGGCATGACGATGATGGAGGACAGGCAGAACAGCATGGCGCAGAGGAAGCAGATCAGCCCAGCGCCCAGGATCGAAACGGCCCGGTCCCGACGGTGCCGGATCCAATGGGCCAGCGTGATCCCCACCACGGTCAGCCAGCTCAGCAGGGCGGGCAGGCCCTGACAGTAGAGGATGTGCAGGGGGTAGCAGTGCGCGTCCGTGATGGCGGCCCGGGCGACCGCAGCTCCGGTCTCATCGTAGCGGACGAAGGGCGAGAGCCCGGAGTAACGGGCCATGTCCGGGCCGACTCCCAGCCAGAGGCGATCCGGGATCCGTGCCAGCATTTGACGCCAGATATAGAAGCGGCCGGTGCCAAAGCTGTCGTCAAAACGGCCGTGGAGGATCTCATGAAGCTCGTGGAGCATGCCGACGGGCAGATCACAGAGCCAAAGCACCGCCAGCGCCAGGGCCCCCAGCGCTGCCAGGAGCAGAAGAATCCATTTCCGCTGCTTGTCCGGACAGAGAACCGCCAGGCAGATCCCCCCGCCCAGAACCAGCCCCACCAGACCGCAGAGGACCCGGATCCAGAACATGATCCCCAAGCAGAGCCCCGTCAGCAGCCAGCAGGGCCATGCCTCTTTGGGCTTCTGCCCCCTTGTGTGCAGCAGGAGCATGGGAACCGCCAGAGTCAGAAAGGCTGAGACAATATCCACGTTGCCGATGGTTCCGGCGTAGGCTCCCTTGTATTTGACGCCGTAGCCGTCATAAAAATTCAGGTTCTTCGGATAGAGCCGCAGAGGATTCCAGCCCGGAATCTGCAGCAGGCAGACCGCGGCAAAGGCCGCCACGGACCAGAAGAGGACCCGGAACAGACGCTCCGTGGGCATGCCCCAGCGGGAGATGATCAGAAACAGCAGCACGTAGAGGCTCACCGTCAGGGCCGCCTCATGGGCCGCGCCGTCATACCAGGGGTTCCCTCCCTCCGCCGGAGAAAAGGCGGCGGAAATCAGCGTAAAAAATCCAAACAGCAGGGCGGCGATCTGCGCAGGGCCCGGACCGCGCTTCTCCCCCTTCTTCCGGTCCCGAAGCAGCAGGACGACACCCAGGATCAGCAGCAGGCCCGACAGTGTGTAAAAGAGCGGGACCTTGGCTCCGGTTATGGCGGAATAGCCCGAAAAGCCGGGAAAAAGCAGATACAGCGCGATAAACAGGCCGATCCACAGCTCCATCCAATTTGTATTCTGATTCTTGGAGCGGGAACGCTTTGACATGTGCGGCCGCCTCCTTCCATTCAGCAGAATGCAAAACCGCTCCCCCGTATCTGCAAGGGAGCGGCTTTCGCGTTTTACTCCTCGGGAGAGAAGTCCTCCTTGCCCACACCGCAGAGCTCGCAGGCGAAATCCTCGGGAAGGTCTTCCCACTTCACGCCGGTCTCTTCCTCGTCATAGACCCAGCCGCAGACATTGCAAACATATTTCATGGTACGGTCCTCCTGTCGTTATTCCCTCGCGGGATAAAATTATTATATCATTTCCCGCCCGCTTTGGCAAGTACAATCCGCTTTTTTCGGGAGGAATTCAGAGAATCGGGATTTGTCGAGATCATTTGTAGGGGCCGATGCCCACATCGGCCCTCACACCGATACGGGATAGGGCCGATGTGGGCATCGGCCCCTACGGAGCGACTCTGTCGTCGATAC
>JAFYAB010000013.1 GCA_017540945.1 Oscillospiraceae bacterium
CATGACGGCGTCCGTCTTCTCCGCCAGCAGATAGGCCGTGGCGTTCAGATTCTCCTGGGAAATGCAGAGCAGCTGGGTCCAGCCCAGCGTCGAAATGGGGGCGTAGGCCACGTAGGTCTTCTCCCCGTCCACCTCCAGGAGGGAAAAGCCCACGTCCCCCTTCAGCGCTTCGTCCACCAGAGCCACCAGCTCCGCGTTGCTGCCCTCCAGCAGGCTTTTCAGCTCCACGCCCTGGATGCCCAGCTCGCCTTCGGTCCGGGAGGAGTAGATCATGTTGCCATTTTCGTTGATGATACAGGTGTCGGAGTAATCGCCCAGGGTGGCGTTGGCGATGATGTCCGCGAAGGAGTCCAGCATCACGGAGCCGCCGCAGACCGCAGCCAGCTCCCCGTCCACGTACACCGGGACGCCCACCATCACTTCATAGGTGTCGTAATAGTTGTCCAGATTCACCGGGGTGAAATAGGTTCCCTCGTGGACGATGGCTCCCACGTACCAGGGGCGCCGATAGGCGTTGTAGAACTGGGGCTCTCCGTCGGGCCCCACCTTGGATTCGGGGGTCCGGTCCGCGATGATGCTGGCGCCGCCGGGCAGGGAAACCATGCAGTCCATCAGAGACTCGCCGCCGCCCACCATCTCCAGCATCATGTTCCGCAGACCGCCGATCCGCAGAATCTGCTCCTTCAGCGCCGGATCGTCCTGATCGGCCCGGTCGGAGTAGAGCAGCTGCAGGCTCAGCTGCCCTGCGTCTGCCTGGGAGGGCAGGGGCACCTCCACCGGGGAATAGGCGGAGGGCTCCTCCAGCACCATCTGCACCTGCTTGGCCAGGATCTCCAGGTCGTGGCGCATGGTCCAGAACTCGCTGTCGATGATCTTCGCCTCGGAGACCACGTACTTCCGGAAGCTCTCCGTGGCCATGCTGCGCATGGAGGCGGACAGGGAGTCCACGATGACCGTGTTCTGATTCCGGCTGGTCTGCTCCATCAGGTTGGCATAGCGGCGGACCTGGTAGATGCCGAACACCGCAAAGAGCAGAAGCGCCACGGTAATCAGTATGATATTTATCCTGAATATCTTTACGCGAAGGCTTTCTTTCATTGCAACCTCCTGTCTCCAGCGCCGCGGCGCTTCAGCGCGCCTCGGGCTTCAGGACCACATCCTTGAGGTAAAGGGAGCCCCACCCCGCCCAGAAGGGCGTAAAGCGCTCCAGACGCTCGCCCAGCATGAAATTGTGAACGGTCGAGAACAGGGGCACCCAGACCGCCTCGTCCCGGACCAAAATCCGCTCCAGCTCATCGTATTCCGCCAGTCGTTTTTCCTCGTTCTGGATGGTTCGGGCGGCGGCGATGCGGGCCATCACGGCTTCGTCGCTGTAGTTGCCGGAACGGGCGCGGGTCTTCGCCCGGCTGCCGAAGAAGGTGTAGATGAAGTTGTCCGGGTCGTTGAAGTCCGCGCTCCATTCTCCGGTATAGGCCATCAGACTGCCTTCCCTGCGCAGATACATGCGGCTCTCGTCGTCATAGTTCACAACAGAGACGTTCAAGCCGATCGCGCTCAGATCCTGGCGGATCATTTCCTGCATCCGCAGGGTCCGGATCTCGCTCTGGGAGTTGGCCGCCAGCTCCAGACGGAGCTCTTTCGCCTCCGGCACCTGGCTGACCAGCTTCGCGGCGGCCTCGGGATCATAGCGGAGCCAGCCCTGGTTTTCCTCGCAGTATCCGATCAGGCCCCTGGGATAGATGCCGTCCAGCAGACTGCCGTCGCCGTTGTAGAGCTCGTCCAGGATCCGCTGCCGGTTGATGGCCATCTGCACGGCCTTCCGGATGCGCAGATCGTTGAGGGGCGGCGTTTCCAGGTTCAGCATCAAATACTGGATGTCCACCCGGCTGTAGGAAATGACCCGGTCCTTCCACTCCGGGCTCTTATAGACCGTTTCCACGATCTCCGGGTTTACCCGGTTCACATCCAGCAGATCCAACTCCCCGTTCCGGAACATGCGGTCGATCAGGGCAGGAGCCAGAACCAGGAATTCCGCCCGGTTGACCGTCAGCTCCTCCCCCGGGTGACAGCGGTAATAGGGGTTTCGCTCCAGGGTGATCCTTGTATTCGTGAACTCCGTGACCCGGTAGGGCCCGGAGCCGATGGTGTGCTCCGCCGAGAGGCCGTAGTCCTCCCCCGCCTCCGTGACGCATTTCTCGCTGTAGATGCTGCAGGAAGGAGTCGCCAGCTGATAGAGATAGCCCGCGTAGGGCTCCGTCAGCGTGATCTCCAGGTTCCGGTCGTCCAGGACCCGAATGCCGTCCAGCTTGTCTGTCTCGCCCGCCATCACGGCGTCGGCGCCCCGGATCATGTCCGCAAAGTCCGTCTGCCGGCTCTCAGGATGGGCCAGCATCCGCGTAAACGTGAAGGCCACGTCCGAGGCCTTCACCGGCGTGCCGTCGGAGAAGCAGGCGTCAGGCCGCAGGGTGAAGCGGTAGGTCCGGCCGTCCCCGGAGACGGACCAGTCCTCCGCCAGACCCTTGGCCAGGCTGGTGGAGCCGTCGTCCTCCACCCGGATATCGAAGAGCCGCTCATAGATATTGAGCGGAAGCATATAATCCGCCGTGTTCAGGTGGACGTCCATGGTCTCGACCTCGTCGCTGAGGGCGATTCGCACCAGGCCCCCTTCGACCTGTCCCCCGACGCCCGTTCCTTCCGCCGTTTGTCCCGGCGTGGAAGCCGTTCCCGTATCGGGATCGGCGCCGCAGCCTGCCAGGCTCCCCCACAGCAGCAGGGCCGCCAGCAGAAGCGCCGTCAGGCGCAAAATCCTCACACGCATATTTTCCATCCCCCGTCTTCCGGTTCGTTTCTGTTCAGCTCTTTGGATCAGTTTGGTATTATATTATCAGATATCCGCAGAAAAAGCAAGCGTCAGACCGGTCCACAGCAAGGATTCTCCGTGGACCGGTCTGCATCCGGTATTCATAAATCGTCATGCGTACCATCGATAACTTGCCAGTTCTCCGCCCGCAGCCAGGGGCTCGAAGCCAAAGCGCTCCGCAATATGCCGCGCAGTGCTCTGCACCGGACTGCATCCGATTATGACGTCCCGGTTCGTCTGTTTCAATCGCTTCCCCTCCACGAAGATGTGACGGCCAGCTTTCGCCTCAGGCGGGCGGACGAACGCGAAGCGTCACCAAATCCGGCCGCCCTGCGGGATCATTGCAGCCGTCCTCAGTCCCGGGGCTTGTTCTCCCGGATGAGGCCGTCGCGGTAACAGCCGAGCAGGGCCCGGAGCGCGTCGATCCGGGTCTGGAGGCTCCTTCCCTCGTCGGTTTCCGCCATCAGGATGCGGTGGGGCATGGCCTCGACCACCTGGGTCTTGGTATAGGTCTGGGGGATGGCGCTGCCCGCGGCCCGCTGCAGCGGCCGGTGCTTGGCCAGGGTCAGGCTGTGGGAATTGAAGATCAGCGTATAGCCCGCGACGCCGGTGGTGGGCTGATAGGACTTGGCGATGCCGCCGTCGATGACGAAGAGCCGGCCTCCGCACTTGATGGGGTTTTCGCCTTTCTTGACGGGAACATGGCCGTTGATGATATGGGAGTGCTCCGGGTCCAGGCCGAAGTCCTCCAGGATAGCCCGCACCGTCTGCTCCTGCTCATAGAGCTTGTAATAGGGGTCCTTGGGCTCGAAGCGCAGCTTGTCCGCCTCCGGCAGATCCTTGGCGGTGAAATAGCGCTCGAAGGTGGTCATCCGGCTCTTCCCGAAGAGTGGCGACTTGGCGCCGCTCCAGAGATACCACATGAAGTCCACGCAGGCGGGCTCATGCTGGTAATAGGCCCGGCGGACGATATCCTCCAGGGCGTCCAGCATGGCCCTGCCCCGGCAGAGCTTGCCGTCCAGCTCCAGCGCGGAGAAGCTGCCGTCGGCCTCCATGGGGATACAGCCATGATAGAGCAGATTGCCGTTGATGGCCTTGTACATGGAGCCGTGGTTCATCAGGAAGTCCATGTGCCGCTTCAGCACAGAGGAATGACGGAAGGAGGTGCTGAGCACATCCACCAGGGTCTGCTCCTGTTCCGTCAGGGCGTAGGGGTCCGCGGGATCCAGGGTTGGGAAGTTGGTGTCGCAGAGCGGGTACTCGGTCTCGTCGATCCGCAGCGTCCCCTTTTCCAGGTCCATCTTGTCCAACAGCAGGCGATGCTCCAGGCCGTAGGACGGATTGCGGCGGATCAGCTGGCCCTCCAGCTTAAACATAATCACAGCCACCGCCTTGTGCATCTTGGCAGCCAGGGCGGGGTCCACGGGATCGTACTTGTTCTCGTCCAGGATGTGGGGCCGGAAGGCCTTGCAGGGGTCCCCGGCGTAGACCTCGTCGGCGAACATGGACAGAGGCCGGAGGTTGATGCCGTAGCCATCCTCCAGCATGTCAAAGTTGTTGTAGCTGATGGCCTTGCGCAGCACCGAGAACAGGCTGACCAAATTCCCGGCCGCCGCGCCGATCCAATCGATGTCGTGGTTGCCCCACTGGATGTCCACGTTATGGTGGAACATCAGCTCGTCCAGGATCTTGTGGGCGCCGGGGCCCCGGTCGAAGAGATCCCCGATGATGTGAAGATTGTCCACCGCCACCTGCTGGATCTGATAGCAGAGGTTGGTGATCAGCCCTTCTCCGATGCCGGCGTCCACCGCCGCGGCAATGAGCTCCCGATAATAGACCGACTTGGCCGGGTCCTCCGAGGAGCCCAGCAGCTCGCGGATCACAAAGTGAAACTTATTGCTGATCAGGGCGTCCACATGGTCGTGGGCGTACTTTCGGCAGACCTCCTGGAGCACCGGCAGCAGCCGGAAGATCATCAGCCGCTCCCATTCTTCGGTATCGCCCTCGGCCCGGCGCCGGCGCAGGACCTTGTCCGGGTAGTAGATCAGGGAGGCCAGCTCGTCCAGATCCGTCTCCGGGAGGGCGGCGCCGTGGATGGCGTTGATCTTATCGCGGATGGTGCCGGAAGCGGAGCGCAGCAGATGGATAAAGGCCTCGTGCTCGCCGTGCAGATCGCTGAAATAGTATTCCGTCCCCTTGGGCAGCTGCAGGAAGGCCCGCAAGCGCACCAACTCCGCCGAGGCGCTTTCCACCGTGGGATATTGCTCGGCCAGCAGATTGAGATAAGACAGGTCAGGCAGTTTGTGTTCCGGTTCCATAAGCGGACCTCCTATTTTGTGTGTTTTTTCTATTATACAACAAGCTGGGCAAAAAAGCATTATAAAGTTTTTCCTTTTTTGTTCCTGCCCCGATCCCCCCAAAGCGCCTTTTGGCCTTCCTGCCCGTTGCTGTTTGTGTCCGGGCTTCGCTCGCCCAGCGCACATCGATCCTGTCCGGAAACAGAATGACAGAAAGGGCAGAACGACGCGCAACAGGGCGTTTTATACTAATACTTAATAAAATAGTTAGAAACTTTTTTATCCGGCATCCACTTTCTGTGGATGCCGCCCTGGGCAAAGCCCAGGGAAATATGCCGTACAATATCTATGATTGCAAATCCAAATGGATTTGCGAACCGCAGCTTTGCTGCGGTTGATGAAACGGTTTATACCCGTTTCATCAAATAATAGTATTATCATTTTTTGTGGTCATTCTATTGCAGAACAGCATCAAAAGCGATTCTTCGTCTGCAGTCCTTTTCCGTAAAGCAAAAAACCGGGAAGCCGAAGCTTCCCGGTTTTTTGCTTACAATTTGTTTTTTACGCTTTTGCGGCGCAAATGAGGCGCTTTTGGATCAGCTGTTGGGGAAGACGCGGGCCACAGCGTCTACATAGTTGAGCATGGCGTTCAGGAGGTTGCGCTCGGCCTCAGTAGAATTCTCGTTCAGGCGGCCCTCGCGGACATAGCCCTCCACGGACCAGGTGATCGGCGTACCGGTCTCCTCGCCGTCGGCCAGTACCGTGAAGTCAAAGGCGGTGCGCATGTCCTTGGCATCGAAGCCGGAGTACTTCACTTTCCAGAACGTCTTATTGTTGACATTGAACGATACCGCATCAACGACGTCCTTCACCGCGCCGGTTTCGTTGTTCTTGATCTCGATCTGCACTTTTTCGGGTGTGCCCACGTTGCGGACCGTCAGGCTCAGAACGATCCGGTTCAGGATCGACACGGAGCTGTAGATGTTGGGGCCTACCTGGCTGTTTACCAGCGTCGCTTCAGCTTCGCCGTCGGTGGCGAACTCGTTCATGGCGTTCTGCTGGGCTTCGCTCAGGTTCTTGTTGACCAGGTTTTCTGCGTCGTAGTCGAAGTAGATCTGGGCGGCGGCGCCGTAGTTCAGCAGATCGGCGGTCAGGGTGCGCATGTTTCTATCATTGTCTTCCTTCATCAGCTCGGCGAGGATGTAGTCGCGGAGCGTGTACTCAACGGTATCGCTGAGCCCGATTTCGTTGCCCTCGGCGTCATAGCCGTGGAAGGTGGCCTGGAAGTGGTCGCCCATCTCCTTGGCGGCGATGTCGCTGTAGACGGCAAGATACATGGGGTTCCGGGTGATGGTAATGTTACCATCCTCTAAGCTAAAGCGCTTGGTCTCAACGGTGCCGTCGGGTCTCGTTCTGGTGACCTCAATGTACCAGTGATCGAAGCTTTCGACGTCGGACTGCACGACCTTGAAGTTGGCGTGCAGGTCGATGCCCAGCGAGATATCGGAATAGAGCGTGATCTTCATCGGCTGGGGGGCCGCCGCGATGTAGAAGTACCCGCCGAACTCCGCCCAGGCGTTATCGTAGCTGGTCTTGAAGTAGATGGTGACATTGCCGGAATGCGCGGCGTCGACTGTGTAATTGTCATCGCCTTTGCCATACCAGGTCCAATTACCGTTTTCTGATACGATGACCTTGATCTCGTCTCCTGCCGTCAGGTTGGTAGCCAGCTGATATTCGTCCTGATTGTTGGGATTCACGGTAAATTTGTCGGTCGTTTCGTTGGGCTTCCAATTGTTGAACGTGCCTACCAGGTAGACGCCGTTGGCAAGAAGCTTCGGAATCTCAACTTCCTTGGTCTGGGTCGTAAAGGCGGTGTTGGTAAAGGTCGCGGTGTAGGTGCCGACGCCAGGACTCTCGACTGTGGGCTCGGTGGTCACCTCATAGGCCATGTTCGCGGTCTCGGTCTCGACATGCTCGGGATCGTTCGCGCAGACCGCGGTGCCGGTGCAGGACCAGCCGTCCTCGGTCTCGGTCCATTCGTAGCTCGGCGCACCCCATTCGTGGCCGGTGGCGGGGATCGTTTCGCTCTTGGTCTGCGTCTCGAAGGCCTCGTTCTCGAAAGTCGCTGTCCAGGTCTTCGCGCCAGCCTCCTCGCAGGTCGCCTCCGTCGTCGTGACCGTCACGTTCGCGGTCTCAGTCTCGACATGCGCGGGATCGTTGCCGCAGACTCTCGTCGCCGTCACGCTGCTGTTGTCGTCGGCCCAGACGTAGGTCGGCTCGCCCCAGTCGTGGCCGGTGGCGGGGATCTCAGCGGTCTTGGTCTGCGTCTCGAAGGCCGGGTTCTCGAAGGTCGCGGTGTAGGTCGCTTCGCCGGCAGTCTCACAGGTCGCGGCCGTCGTGATCTCGCTGGTGGCGTTCACGGTCTCGGTCTCGACATGCTCGGGATCGTTGCCGCAGACTCTCGTCGCCGTCACGCTGCTGTTGTCGTCGGCCCAGACGTAGCTCGGCTCGCCCCAGGCATGGCCGGTGGCAGGGATCGTTTCGCTCTTGGTCTGCGTCTCGAAGGCCTCGTTCTCGAAAGCCGCTGTCCAGGTCTTCGCGCCGGCCTCCTCACAGGTCGCCGCCGTCGTCGTGACCGTCGTGCTCACGGTCTCGGTCTCGACATGTGCGGGATCGTTGCC
>JAFYAB010000014.1 GCA_017540945.1 Oscillospiraceae bacterium
CTCATGAGCCACCAGGACGTGGTCCCCGCCGAGGGAGACTGGACCCACGGGCCCTTTTCCGGCGACATCGAGGACGGCAAGGTCTGGGGCCGGGGCAGCTCCGATACGAAGTGCTCCGTTTTCGCCTTCTTTGAGGCGGTGGAGGAGCTGCTGGCGGAGGGCTTCGTTCCGCCCCAGGACGTCTATCTCTCCTCCTCCTGCACGGAGGAATGGGCCGGCCCCGGCTGCCGGAAGCTGGTGGACGAGCTCAAGCGCCGGGGCGTAAAGCCCTGGCTGGTCTGCGACGAGGGCGGCGGCATCATCACCGACCCCATCGCCGGGATCCCCGGCAGCTTCGCCATGATGGGCGTCTTTGAAAAGGGCAAGGCGGACGTGAAGTTCACCGCCCGCTCCTCGGGCGGTCATGCCAGCGCGCCCCCCGCCCACAGCCCCATTGCCCGGCTGGCCGCCTTTGTGGACCGGGTGGAGCGGCGTTCCCCCTTCAAAAAACAATTCGAGCCGGAGGTCCGGGCCATGTTCACCCGGCTTTCCCCCTACGGGGGCTTCGGTCTGCGGCTGCTCTTCGGCAACATCTGGCTCTTCGGCCCCCTGCTGAAGCTGGTGATGCCCAAGCTCTCCGCCCAGGCGGGAGCCCTGCTGAAAACGACAATCGCCTTCACCATGCAGTCCGGCTCCGACGCCTGCAACGTCCTGCCCCAGGCGGCCGACCTCTGGGCCAACATGCGCTTCATTCCCCACCAGGGCATGGAGGAAAGCCTGGACATCATTCGGAAGCTGGCGAGCAAATACGGTCTCGAGACGGAGGTCCGGGCGGCCAGCGACTACACCGCGGCCACGGATATCCACGGCGAGGCCTGGCGGTATGTCACCCGCATCGTGGAGCAGAGCTTCCCCGGCCTGCCCGCCTGTCCCTATGTGATGACCGGGGCCACCGACGCCCGCTTCTACCAGGCCATCTGCGACAACGTGATCCGCTTCGCGCCGGTGATCTACGGGCCGGAGCAGATGCAGGGCATGCACGGGGTCAACGAGAACATCGAATACAACTGTCTGCCCGGAGCCGTGGACTTCTACAAGAACCTGATCCGGGGGCTTTCCTGAGCTGCTGACTCATCGATTCCGGAAAAATCCGCGCCGGATTCCAACCTGAACGCCCCTTCGTCCGTCTTATCTGCAGAGGGAGGGATGCGTATGTACGGAAGGGATCCGATCCGGGAGCTGTATCACCGCTGGCTGGACGCATTGTTTCCGCTGCCGCCCTCCGTCGAGGGGATCCTGGCCCGTTTGCCCTCCCAACAGGAGCGGCGATGCCCGGATCGCACACCGGAACAACGCGGCCCCTTAGGCGCCGCGACACATGAGGAGGAGCGCGTATGAAACACAAGAAGCAACTGACGGAGGCGGAACTGGTCCGCTCCGCGAAGTCGGGAGACCGGGAGGCCATGGCCGCCATCTACGAAGCCACTTACCCGGAACTCTGGCGCACAGTCCGCGCCATGGTCAAAAACGGGGAGGACGTCAACGACATCCTCCAGGACAGCTATCTGAAGGCCTTCTCCAAGCTGGAGCTCCTGGAGGACGAGGCCGCCCTGCGGCCCTGGCTGCGCCAAATCGCCGCAAACACCGCCCGGGATCAGCTGAGACGATCCAAGCCCCTGCTCTTCTCCGAGCTGACTGAGGAAGAAGCGGCTCCCCTCCCCGAGCTCCCGGAGCAGGACGAAAGAGCCCTCCCGGAGCAGGCGCTGGAGCAGAAGGAGCGGGCCCGACTGGTCCGGGAGCTGTTGGAAGCTCTCAGCGATGGCCAGCGTCTGATTCTGGGCCTGTACTACTACGAGGATCTGTCGGTCCGGCAGATCGCCGAGACCCTGGAAATCTCTGAGAACACCGTCAAGAGCCAGCTCTGGGCCGGACGAAAACGGATCGAGAGCCGCGTCCGGGAGCTGGAACGGCAGGGATTTTCTCTCGGCGGGCTGGCGTCGCAGGCCCTTTTCCGGCGCCTGCTGCAGGAGGAGCTTGGGCAGGCTCCGGCGCATGTCCCGGCGCAGACCCCGCTTGCCATTGCTGCCGAAGGCGCCTCAGCCATAAAGGGCGGAACCGTCCACGCAGTGAGCGCCGCCAGCCATATTCTGCAGCGGGTCCTGGCCGCCGGTGCGGCCGCTCTGCTGCTGAGCGGCGTTGGCTGGGGCGTTTTCCGGCTGGCCCAGCGCCGGGATCCCGGCCCCGGCCCCGCTCCCTCCCAAGCCGCCGAGACCCAAAGCGAGATCCCGCCGGAGCCCACGGAGCCCGCAAGCGCCCGGCCCCGGGGCGTGATCACAGAGGACCGCTATCAAAACGAGTTTTTCGGTCTGCGCTATACGCTGCCGGAGGGCTGCGCCTTCCGGGATCCGGCGGAGCTGGCGAAAGCCGAAGACCAGCTGGATCTTGAGGTCTATGACCAGGAGCAGCCCCAGGACTGGGTCCTGCGGATAGAGATCCGGGAGCTGCGGGCTGATCCCGATGTCGGGAGCGCCGCGGACTATTTTGCCGCCGACGAGGCGCAGACCCGCGCCGATCTGCAAGCGCAGCTGATTGCCCTGCGGGCCTATGAGCCCGGGCGGCGGATCCTGGACGGTCGGGCCTGCGACAGCGTGGAGCTGCAGATGGCGGACGGCGCGATCTACTATTTCGGCACCATGACGGGCGTTCTGCGAGCGCCCTGGATCGCGGTGATCTCAGCCCGGGGCCGCAGCCCTTCCGCGCCGAAGCAGCTGTTGGACCGCTTCAGCTGGCTGGAGCCCCGGGAACTGCTGCCCATCCCGGCCATGAACGCCCGGGTCGGGAGCCCCATACTGGAGGAGGCCTGTGAACTGGTCCCGGCCCCGACTGACAGCGGCAGCCGGACGCTCAGCGTCAACTATACGGACATGGAGCAGGGCATTGACGTCACGCGGCGTTATGACCTGGCGGACACGACGCCCGGGGAGACCGAGCCGGAGATCCGCCTGCTCCGGGACTGCGGGCTGTGGAGCAGCCTGTCCTGGCAATCGGAGCCGGTGACAGACGCCGCTGACCGGGAATTCCTGCTCTCCATTCTACGGGATACGGAATTTTCACCGACGGAAGAGGAAACGCATGGTGATTACACTCTCTGGCTCGTCATCGGAGAGGAGCGCTGCGGGATCTTCCCGGACGACACCGTGGTCTGTGACCGTGGCACGGGCCGCTGCGATTATCTTCGGGCCAGCGCCATTGCCTGGAAATATGCCAATCGCAGCGAGATCGGTCAGGATGGGATCTCCCTGGAGCTGAGGGGTCTTTCCGCGCTTTCATTCATGGCGGATGACGGCAGCGTCCATACCCGCCGCCCGGATCCCGCCTGCTATAAGCTCTGCCTTTCCGCCCCTGAGCTGCACCTGGACCTGGACCTGGAGGCCGCGCAGCAGCTTCTGTCCCACATCCTCGGGCAGCGGGACGGTCTGGAGCTCTCCCTGCTGCCAACGCCCTTTGATTGGTTCCCGACGGGCACGCCCATCTGCATGACGGAGTATTTGACCGAAGAGAACAGCGGCTTCCCGCGGGGAACCCTGCGGCTCTGGCTCTATCCCGACGGGACCCTGGCCTGCCTGTCGAAGCAGAGCTACTTTTACAACGTCAATCTCTGGCAGCTGGAAACCATAACGCCGGACTGGTCCAGGCTCTGCGTGATCCGCAACGCCTTCGACTGGAACGAGCTGATTGCGGCGCTGGAGTGTTATTCCGATTCCTGATTCAAAACCACAGCGCGGGAGGAGAACAAACATGAAGCAATACAAAGTCGGCGTGATCGGCCTGGGCTGCCGGGGCGCCTGGTGGGTGGAGGAGCTGCTCTCCGATCTGACCTATGTGGAAATCACCGGGCTCTGCGACCTCTATGCGGACCGGATCGAGGCGGCGAAGGAGGCCCTGGTCAGAAAGGGCCGCCCCGCGCCCGCGGTGCTGACCGCGGATTACAAAGCCCTGATCGACGCGCCGGAGGTGGAGCTGGTGATGGTCTTCTCCGCCTGGGCCAACCATGTGGAGGCCGCCCTGCGGGCCATGTGGGCCGGAAAGCCCGTGGCCGTCGAGGTGGGCGGCGCGTACAGCCTGGAGGAATGCTGGGCCCTGGTAAAGACCCAGGAGCAGAGCGGCACGCCCTTCATGCTGCTGGAAAACTGCTGCTACGGGGAGTATGAGCTGATGGCCCTGAACATGGTGCGCCATGGGCTCTTCGGCGACGTGGTACACTGCGACGGCGGCTATCTCCACGACCTGCGGGACGAGGTCAGCCGGGGCAACGAAAACCGCCACTACCGCTTCCGCGAATACCTGACGGCGAACCGCGAAAACTACCCCACCCACGAGATCGGTCCCATCGCAAAGATCATGAAAATCAACCGGGGCAACCGCTTCGTCTCCCTGGTCTCCGCGGCCTCCCGGGCCGCGGGGCTTCACGCCTACATCCTGGACCACGAGGATCTGCGGGAGCAGTACGCGGACACGGTCTTCCGCCAGGGCGACATCGTAAAGACCCTGATCAGCTGCGCAGACGGCTCCACCGTGGCCATCACCCTGGACACCACCCTGCCCCGTTATTACAGCCGGGGGCTCTGCGTCCGGGGCACCAAGGGCTTCTACGAGGAAGCTACCCAGTCCGTTTTTCTGGACGGGCAGGACTACGGCATGGCGGAGTGGAACTGGGCGCCTCAGTTCGGCAACCGGAAGGACTACCTCCGGCAGTGGGAGCACCCCATCTGGAAGCGCTACAAGGGCGACGGGGTGAAGGAAAAGGGCCACGGAGGCATGGACTTCCTGGTGATGGACGCCTTCTTCGAGGCCCTGGACAAGGGCCTTCCCATGCCCGTCGACGTCTATGACGCGGCGGCCTGGATGGCGATCTCCGCCCTGAGCGCCCAATCCATCGCCGCAGGCTCCGTGTCCCTCCCCTTCCCGGATTTTACCGAGGGCCGCTGGGAGCACCCGGAGCCGGAGCCGGATTGGAAATACCGGATGGAGCCATAGGAAGCGGATCGGATGCAAAGAAAGGCGGTGCACTGCATGAAACAGATACGGATCTACGGGACCCTGGGCCCGGCCTGCGCGGACGCGGACACCTTGGAGCGGATGTTCCGGGCGGGCATGACCGGCCTGCGGCTGAATCTGTCCCACACGACGCTGGAGGCCGCCGGGCCCATGATCGAAACCTGTCACCGGGCCGCCCGGGCCTGCGGGGCCGCGTCGGAGCTGCTGATCGACATGCAGGGCCCGGAGCTGCGGCTGGGGGTCCTGGCCGCGACGCTTCCCTTGGAGACCGGCGCTGAGGTCTTCTTCGACAGTCTCCCCTTCCCCGAGGAAGTCAAAGGCGCTCTGACGGACTGGCCCCGGGGCCAGGAGCTCCTGCTGGACGACGGAAAGCTGCTGCTGCGCGTCGAGGGGCCGGGGCTTCTGCGGGTGCTCCGGGGCGGACTGCTGGAGAGCCGCAAGAGCGTGGCCTTGCCGGGCCGCGTGATCCATACCCCCGCCGTGACGGAGACCGACCGGCGCAATCTGGCCCGGGCTAGGGATTTCGGCGTGACGGCGGTGATGCAGCCCTTTGTGCGGGGTCCGGAGGATCTGATGGAAGTGCGGGACGCCCTGAAACAGGCGGGCTGTCCGGAGCTCCGGCTGCTGGCGAAGATCGAAAATCTGGAGGGCGTCCGGGCTTTGGAGACCATCCTCCCCTGCTGCGACGAAATCGTGATCGCCCGGGGAGACCTGGGGAACGCGGTGCCCCTCTGGGAGCTGCCCGGGGTCCAGAAGCGGATCGCCGCCGCCTGCCGCCGGGCGGGTCGGGATTTCATGGTGGTGACCCAGATGCTGGATTCCATGACCCATCGGCCCATTCCCACCCGGGCGGAAGTCAGCGATATCTTCAACGCCGTGCTGGACGGGGCCGCCTCCGTCATGGTGACCGGAGAGACGGCCTCCGGCGAATACCCCGTGGAGACCATCCGCTATCTGTGCAAAACCGTCCGGGCGGCGGAAGCCTTTTCCTGTCAGGCGTCGGACGGATGACGCAAAGAACCGGCAGGGGAACGAAGCGACGTTCCCCTGCCGGTCTTTTTTTGTTGTTTCTCGGTTTTCTGTGCTGCGAATGACGAGATGGTCGGGCCGCTCCGCCGCCCGCGCAGAGTTCCTGATCGGGGCGGGAACCCTTTCCCGTTCCGCCTGCCTATTCCGCCCGCAGCAGGTAGGCCCGGAGCAGCTCGTAGGTGTTGCGGATCCCATTTATGTGCATACGCTCGTAGCCGTGGCTGTTGGCGGTGCCGGGACCGATGGCGGCGTGGCGGACGTCGTAGCCCGCCAAAACGGAGGCGTCCGCGTCCGTGGCGTAGTGGGGCGTGAAAATGTCCACCGCGTAGTCCAGACCCGCGGCTCCGGCGGTCCGCACCAGCTCGTTGGTCATCTCCCAGTGATAGGGGAACCGGGTGTCCTTGGCAAAGATGGAGACCTTCTCCTCATCGGAGGTCTGATCCGGACCGGTGGGCGCGATGTCCAGGGCCAGGATGTCCTCCACGTCCTCCGGCAGCCAGGTGGTGCCGTGGCCGATCTCCTCGTACATGGCAAAGTAGGCGTAGACCCTCCGACGGGGCGCCAGACCCGCCTCCTTCAGCTCCTTCATCAGCGCCAGCAGCAGGGCGGCGCAGGCCTTGTCGTCCAGGAAGTGGGACTTGATGTAGCCCCCCGCCCGGGTGAAGCGGGGCTCCAGGGCGATCATGTCGCCGGTCTCAATGCCCAGAGCCCGGACCTCCGCCGGCGTATGCACCGGCTCGTCCAGCACCACGCAGACGTTGCTCCGGTAGTCCGGGGCGGTCTTGCGCAGCTCGTCCTCGGTGACGTGGACGGAGGCCGGGGTCCGGCAGACGGTGCCGGTGTAGATCCTGTCGTCCCGGGTGTGAAGCCGGACGTTCATCCCCATGCAGTAGAAGGGATAGAGCCCGCCCACGGGGCAGACCTGGAGGCTGCCGTCGGCGTTCAGCTTGCGGACCATGAGGCCGATGTCGTCCAGATGGGCCGTAACGGCGATGGGGCTGGTCTCCCCGCCGAAGGGAACGATGACGCCGCCCTTGCGGCAGACCCTGCTCTCATAGCCCAGCCGGTTCAATTCGAGGAGCAGCCAGTCCTGAATCTCCCGGAACTGGCCGGTGGTGCTGTCGATGTCCAGCAGCCCCTTCAAGCATTCAAAAAAGTATCGTTCGTCAAACATGGTAAGCAGACTCCTTTTCCCTTTGGTTTCCCTGTAAACGGGTGTTAATTTATTGTAACCCATCCGCCGCGAAAAAGCAATCCCGTTCTTGATTCCCTTCATTGCAGCGGAGCAAAAGCGAAAGCCCTTGTAAAAAACGGAAATCCCTGCATTTTCTCTCTTTTCATTTCCAATATTGTTTTGTATAATATAGAGAAATGATCTGTTTCGGAGGTTCTCCATGGACTATCTGCACGATTCCCACCGCTCCATGTTCCGGCGGCTGCTGCCCTCGGCCATCGGGGCGATGCTGAGCGAGACCGTGGCGTCCCTGATCGACGCGCTGATCCTCAGCAAATATCTGGGACCGGACATGCTCAGCACCATCAGCATTTGCATGCCCATCTACATGTTCGTCAACACCCTCTCAATGCTGATCGTCTCCGGCGGCGCCACCCTCTTTGCCCAGGCTCTGGGCCGGGGCGACCGGGAGGAAGCCCAGCGCTGCTATACCTGCTCCATCGTGATGATGGTGCTCTGCGGGGCGGTGCTCACCGCGAGCGGTCTGGCCTTCACCGAGACCATCATCCGGGCCCTGGGTGCCGACGGCGTGGCCCTGGCCCCCACCCTGGGCTACGCCCGGGTCCTGTTCTGCTTTATGATCCCCCTGGTGCTCTACCAGCAGCTGATGATCTACGTCCGCTTCGACGAAGCCCCCATCCTCTCCCTGGTCTCCACCATCGTCTGCGCCGTGGTAAACCTGGTGCTGGACGTGCTCTTCGTGGGGCCCCTGCAGATGGGCTCCCCCGGCGCGGCCCTGGCCACCTGCCTGGCCTACACCGTGGCCATGCTGATCAACGCAGCCCATCTGCTCTCCAGGAAGAACGGGCTGATCCTGCGCAGGGGCAGTCTGGGCGGCAAGCGGGTGCTGCGAATCCTGAAGACCGGCATCCCCCTCTCCATCACCCAGCTGGGCATGGCCATCGCCACCTCCATCTTCAACGTCCAGCTGATGAAGGTGGGCGGGGTCATGTTCCAGGACATCTACAGTGTCATAACCCAGCTTTCCGTGGTGGCCATGGCCCTCTACGAGGGCATCGCCCAGGCCTGCCAGCCCATCATGGCGGCCTGCTTCGGGGCCGGGAAGCGGGACCGGCTCACCAAGACCCTGCGCTACGGCTTCCGCATGGAGCTGGGGGCCATGATCTTTGCCACGGTGGTCTACCTCCTGCTGGCCGGAACGGTGGCAAATCTCTTCTCCATGAAGGAGGAGGCCATTCACGGCACCGCGGTCTACGCGGTCCGGGCCTACGCCTGCTCCCTGCTCTTCACAGGCTTCAACACCATGATCATCTACTATTTCCAGGTCCAGGAGCGCAGCGCCGCGGCCACGGCGATCACCCTGCTCAGCGGCACGGTGCTGCCGGTACTGGCCCTCTACGCCCTGAGCCCCCTGCGGGAGGGACTGGGCGTCTGGTGGTGCTATCTGCCCGCCCAGGGTCTGACCCTGATCCTCAGCATGATCCTCTATTTCAAAGACAAACAAAACGCCGCGCCCGCGGGCGCGGCTGCATAAAGGAGGCTGCAACATGACAGAACAGCAGCTCGCCTGGTGGCGATCCCAGTATTCCGGTCTGGAGACCGATTCCTGCCCGACGATAGACCTGCCAGACAACGAGCTCGGCGGGGCGCTGGCCCGGGTATCCCTCCCCTGGCGGGGTGACGCGGAGCTGCTTACCGCCGCCTTTGCCTATATTCTCGGCAAATTCACCTGCCAGAATGAAAGCCTGTTCTGGATCCGGGAGGCGGAGGGCTTCTCCCATCCCTTCTATCTGAGCTTTGACGAGACCGCCCCGACGGCGGACTATCTGAGCGATTCCGCCGCCCGGCGCCGGGCCTGCCTGGAGCACCCGGAGGCCGAGGAGACCGCTCTGGCGGAGGCTCTGGGCCTCAGCCGGGATATTCTGCTCTGTCTCTCCGGCCCCGCGCCGACGGAGGCGGGCTGGCGGCTCTGCCTCCGCCCGGAGGACGACTGCCTGGCCCTCTATTACCGGGAGGGCTGGTATCTGGCGGAGAATATGGAGCGGCTGCTGAAGGCCCTTCTGCGGGTGGCGGAGCAGCTGTCCGCCTGTCCCCGGCTTTGCGAGCTGGTCCTGGCGGGTCCCGAGGATCTGGCGCAGCAGGCGGCCTTCCCCCACTGGGATCTTCCCGCCTCCGCTCCCAGCGTCCCGGCTTTGCTGGCCCGCTCCTTCGCACAGAACCCGGAGCGCACCGCCGTGGTCTACGAGAGCGAGCGCTGGACCTACAAGACCCTGGACGCCCTGACGGACCGCATCGCCGCCGCCATGGCGGATCGGGGCATCGGCAAGGGCAAGGTGGTCTCCACGCTGCTGCCCCGTTGCAAGTGGATGCCTGCGGTGGCCATCGCCGTGCTGAAGACCGGCGCTGCCTATCAGCCCCTGGACCCCTCTTACCCGCCCGAGCGGCTGAACTTCATGGTGCAGGACAGCAGCGCCGCCCTGCTGGTGGCGGATCGGGAGCTGCGGACGCTGCTGACGGACTACGACGGCCCCGTGCTCTACACCGACGAGCTCTCTGAGCTGCCCGCCGCCGGTCCTCTGGACCGGGAGATCGGGCCCCAGGACCCCTTCATCCTGCTCTACACCTCCGGCACCACCGGCACCCCCAAGGGGGTGATCCTGACCCACGGCAACCTGGTGAGCTTCATCGACTGGTATATCCCCAGATTCGAGCTGAACACCGAGAGCCGCAGCGCGGCCTATGCCAGCTTCGGCTTCGACGCCAACATGATGGACACCTATCCCATCCTCTGCGCCGGCGGCCAGCTGCACATCCTCTCCGACGAGGTCCGCTTCGACCTGCGGGCCATTGACCGCTATTTCAACGAAAACCAGATCACCCACAGCTTCATGACCACCCAGGTGGGCCGCCAGTACGCGCTGATGACGAGCTGCCCCAGCCTGCGCTTCCTGTCCGTGGGCGGCGAGGCTCTGGTGCCCCTGGAGCCTCCGAAGGGAATCTCCTTCTTCAACGTCTACGGGCCCACGGAGTGCACCATCCTCACCACCATCTACCAGGTCCGCAGCGGCAGCAAGCGGCTGCCCATCGGCGTTCCTCTGAACAACCTCCGGCTCTACGTGGCGGACCGCTTCCACCGGCTCCTGCCCGTGGGCGCCCTGGGCGAGCTGCTGATTGCCGGCGCTCAGGTGGGCGCGGGCTATCTGAACCGTCCGGAGAAGAGCGCCGAGGTCTTCATCCGCAACCCCTTTGACGACGATCCCCGCTTCCAGCGGATGTACTGCTCCGGCGACGTGGTGCGCTGGGGCGCCGACGGCAACGTGGAGTTCGTGGGCCGCCGGGACGGCCAGGTAAAGATCCGCGGCTTCCGCATCGAAATGACGGAGGTGGAGCGGGTCATTCGGGACTACCCCGGCGTCACCGACGCCACGGTGGTGGCCAAGGACGCTCCCGCCGGCGGCAAGATGATCGTGGGCTACCTGGTGGCGGATCACCCCGTGGATATGGCCGAGCTGGAGCGCTTCATCCTGGAGCGCAAGCCCCCCTATATGGTCCCTGCCGTCACCATGCAGATCGACAAGATCCCTTTGAATGTCAACAGCAAGGTGGACAAGCGGGCTCTGCCGGAGCCGGTCTTTGCGGCCCCCGCCGCCGAGGACGCCGGCCCCAGAGCCAGGACCGCCCTGGAGGAGACCCTCTATCAGATCGTCGGCCCCATCGTGGGCGTCGAGGACTTCCCCGTGGAGGCGGCGCTGGATACCCTGGGCCTGACCTCCATCTCGGCCCTGATGCTGGCGGTGGAGCTGGAGGACCGCTTCGGCCACAGCCCCGACGTCAGCGCCCTGCCCCACAGCAGTCTGCTCTCCATTGAGAACGAGCTGGTGGCCCACTTCATGCAGGCCAAGCCCGCGGAGAGCGCCCCCGCCCAGGCGGAGGGACCCTACCCCCTGACCAAGACCCAGCTGGGCATCTACGCCGCCTGCATGCTGGACCCGGAGAACGACTCCTACCAGCTGCCCTTCCTCTTCCGGCTTGATCGGCATACCGACGTGGACCGGCTCTGTCGGGCCCTGGAGCAGACCGTGGCGGCTCACCCCGCCCTCCACTGCCGCATCGTGCCGGATCGGAGCTGTACCGCGGTGATGGTCCCCGTGGAAAACGACTTCACGATCCAGCCCCGGGAGGGCAGCGAGGCCTTCCTGGAGGCCCGTCTGGCGGAGGGAGACCGCTTCGATCTGGAGCACGACGCTCCCTACCGCATCGAGGTCTGGCGCACCGAGGCCGGCTGCTATCTCTACCTCAACTTCCACCACATCCTCTTCGACGGCAGCTCTTTGGTGGTGTTCATGGAGGATCTGGCCCGGGCCTTCGCCGGCGAGGAGCTGACACCGGAAAGCTATTCCCAGTTCTCCCTGGCCCTGGACGAGCGGGCCGCCCGCCAGAGCCCGGCCTATGAGGAGGCCAAGGCCGTCTATGACCGGATCTTCAACGGTGTGGACGTGAATTCCCTGCCGGAAGCCGACGGCGGCGACGGCCAGACGGAGCTTCACACCCAATGGCTCCGCCTGGGCGAGGGCCTGCCCGAAAAGGTCCAGGCCTGGTGCCGGGCCAATCAGGTGACGGAGAACGCCTTCTTCACCTGCGCCTTCGCCTATACCCTGGCCCGGATCGCCGGACAGGAGGAGGCCCTCTTCTGCAACATCTACAACGGCCGCAACGACCCCAGGAGCTTCCGCATCCTGGGCATGCTGGTCAAGACCTATCCCTTCTATCAGAGCTTTGCGGGCGGGGAGCCCATCGCCGAGACCGTGCGGAGCACCGCCGCCCGGATCCGGGAGCTGACAGCCAACGACCTCTACTCCTTCGCCGAGCTCAGCGCCGCCTACGGCATCAAGCCCGACATCCTCTTTGCCTACCAGGGCAGCGCCTTCCTGGAATTCTCCGTGGCGGGCCAGACCGTCAAGGCCGAGGCCCTGGGCCTCAAGGACGTGCAGGCCGCCCTCTCCGTGGACGTGTTCCTGGAGGACGGGGGCTACGCCATCAGCGCGGACTACGCCCCGGAGCGTTACAGCGGCCGGATGATCCGCTCCCTGCTGGGACTCTTCGGCAAGGTGGCGACGGATATGCTCCGGGCTCCCAGCCTGGCGGCCATCGACCTGATGACCCCCGAGGCCGCGGCCCTGCTGGAGCAGGTCAACGACACCGACTGGCCCGTGGAATACCGCCCCGCCCACTGCCTGCTGGAGCGCAGCGCCGCCGCCTGCCCGGAGAAGCTGGCCGTGGTGACCCCCACGGAGAAGCTGACGTACCGGGAGCTGAACGCCCTGGCCAACCGGCTGGCCCACGGCCTGATCGCCCTGGGCGTGGGCCCCGGGCGCATCGCCGCCCTGATGCTGGAGCGCAGCGCCAGGGTCTACGTGACCCGCCAGGGCATCCTGAAATCCGGCGGCGCCTTCCTCTCCATCGACCCCGCCTATCCCGACGACCGGGTCCGGGTCATGTGCGAGGATTCCGGCGCGGCGGTGCTGATCGTGACCCGGGACATTCTGGAGGCCCGGAAGGCTTTCCTGGACAGCCTCCCCTGCCGGGTGCTGACCGTGGAGGAGCTGCTCCTCCACGAAAATGACACCAACCCGGACATCTGGGTGGAGCCCGACGAGCTCTGCTACAGCATCTTCACCTCCGGCTCCACCGGCAAGCCCAAGGGCGTGCTGCTGACCCAGAAAAATCTCATCAACTTTGTGGACGCGAACCCCAAGAACCCGGAGATCCTGGGCTATACGAACTACGCCTCCGTCTCCCTGGCCCTGGCGGCCATCACCTTCGACGTGTCCATCATGGAGGAATTCATCCCCCTGGCCCACGGCATGACCATCGCCATGACCACCGAGGAGGAGATCCACAATCCCGCCGCCCTGGCCCGCTTTATGACGGAGAACGGGGTGGACATGATGAGCTGCACCCCCTCCTTCCTCTCCAACTGCATCGGCCTGTCCGTGATGAAGCCCGCCCTGGTCCACGTGAAATCCTATGACTTCGGCGCCGAGGCCTTCCCCGCCGCCCTCTACGGCAAGATCAAAGCCCTCAACCCCGAGGCCCACATCATGAACGGCTACGGCCCCACCGAGGCCACGGTGAGCTGCACCGTGGACGTGGTGACGGACCCCGGCTATATCACCATCGGCCGGCCCGCCTCCAACGTCCGGGCCTATGTGCTGGACGCCCAGGACCGCCCCCTGCCGCCGCTGATCCCCGGCGAACTGGTGATCGCGGGCGACGGCGTGGGCCGGGGCTACGTGCTGCGGCCGGAGCTCAACGCGGAGAAGTTCTTCACCGTGGAGGGCCGCCGGGCCTATCGCAGCGGCGACCTGGCCGCCTGGACCCCCGACGGCCGCATCCGCTTCCGGGGCCGCACCGACAACCAGGTGAAGCTCCGGGGCCTGCGGGTGGAGCTGGGCGAGATCGAGAGCGCCATCAACGCCTGCCCCGACGTGCTGACCTCCATCGTCATTATGACCGGCGAGGAGAACAACCGCTTCCTGGCGGGCTACTACACCGCCAGCCGGGAGATCGACCCCGCCGAGGTGAAGGCGGAGATCTCCAGGAGTCTGACCGGCTACATGGTCCCCGGCGTGCTGATGCAGCTGCCGGAGATGCCCCTGACCCAGAACGGCAAGATCGACAAGAAAAAGCTGCCCCAGGTGGAATACCAGCCCGACCAGGGCGAATATATCGCCCCGGCCAACGAGACGGAGGCGGATTTCTGCGGCTGGTTCGCGGAGCTGCTGAATCTGGATAAGGTCAGCGCCGACGGCAACTTCTTCGAGCTGGGCGGCACCTCCCTCTCCGCCGCCATCATCGCCATGAACGCCGCAGACAAGGGCTATCCCATCGTCTACGCCGACGTCTTCAAGGCCCAGACCCCCAGAGCCCTGGCGGCCCTGGCCAAGGGCGAGGCTCCCGAGGCCGTCGACCCGGAGCTGGAGGCCCTCCGCAGCTACGACTACGGCACCCTGGATCTGAGCCACAACGACGAGGCCTTCCTGCGGGAGATCCGCCGGGGAGAGATCGGCAGCATCCTGCTGGCCGGCGCCTCCGGCTTCCTGGGCATCCATGTGCTGCGGGAATACCTGCATGATTACAGCGGCACCGCCTTCTGCCTGCTGCGGGGCCGGCAGCCCCTGGCCCGGCTGAAGGAGCTGTACTACTACTATTTTGAGGAGGCCCTGGACCGGTATCTGGCCGAGGGACGGGTGCAGATCGTCAACGCCGACGTCACCGACGCCGCCTCCCTGACCGCCGCGGAGCAGATCCCCTTCGACACCTGCATCAACTGCGCCGCCCTGGTGAAGCACTTCGTCAAGGACGACAGCCTGGAGCGGGTCAACGTCACCGGCGTGAAGAACCTGATCGCCCTCTGCCGGAAGACCGGCCGGCGGCTGGTACAGACCTCCACCGTCAGCGTGGCGGGCGAGGGTCTGGACGGCCAGCCCCCCAGAGACTGGACCATCAGCGAGCGGGAGCTCTACCACGGCCAGCTGCTGGACAACGCCTACGTGCTCTCCAAGTTCAAGGCCGAGCGGGCCATGCTGGAGGCCGTGGCGCAGGGTCTGGACGGCAAGATCGCCCGGCTGGGCAATCTGATGGGCCGCCACTCCGACGGCGAATTCCAGGTGAACTTCCGCAGCAACGCCTTCATCCGCTCCCTGGCCAGCTACAAGGCCATCGGCGCCGTCCCCTACTCCCAGCTCAACGCCCTGACGGACTTCTCCGAGATCGACATGACCGCCAAGGCCATCCTGCTGCTGGCGGGAACGGACAAGCGCTTCACGGTCTTCCACCCCATCAACAACCACACCGTCACCTTCGCGGACATCCTCTACGCCATGCGGGCCTACGGCTTTGACCTGGAGGCCGTGGAGGACGAGGAATTCGCCCGGCGCATGGCGGAAGCCGGCAGCGCCGGCGGCGCCCTGATCGCCTACGAGAGCAAGGAGGGCGCGGAGCGGCGCTACGAGCTGGGCGCGGACTGCGCCTTCACCACCAACGCCCTCTACCGGCTGGGCTTCAAGTGGCCCGTCACCGGCGAGACCTACATCGTCCAGATGCTCAAGGCCCTGGACGAGCTGGAAATGTTCGAAGAAGATCTTTGATCCAAAAGGAGGAATTGCTATGACCATTGAAAAGCGCATGGAAGGCGCCCGGGCCGAATGGTCTCTCATCGGCTGGCTGGACACCCAATCCGCTCCCGAGCTGGAGGCCACCCTGGCGGAGCTGACCCCCGAGACCGAGGCTCTGACCCTGGATCTGGCCCAGGTGGAATACGTCTCCTCGGCGGGCCTGCGGCAGCTGGTGGCCGCCCATAAGAAGCTGGGCGGGAATCTGACGCTCCGGAACGTCAACGAGGAGATCCTGAACGTGATCCGGATGACGGGACTGGACCGCCGCCTCCGCATCGAAGCATGAAGCGCAGTCTTCGACGCTGGCTGGCCATCTGCTTCGCCATGGCGCTGGTGATCTCCGTGACCGCCGCCTGCCTGTGGAGCTGGTACGACCTGCGGGAGAGCACCCTGGCCGAGCGCAAGGAGCGGGCCGTCAACTGCGCCCTGCTCACCGGGCAGACCCTGAAGCAGTCAGGCTTCGACTCCCGCCCCATGGGCTTTGGGCTGTCCTACGCCTTTGAGCGCAGCCATATGCGCCGGCTGTGCCAGATCTTTGAGATGGACTACCTCTACGTCTACATCGTGGCGGAGGATCGACAGTCCATCACCTATCTGGTCAGCGTCGCCTCAGACGATCAGGCTGATCAGGCGATCCAGGACACCCGCTCCCAGGGCACGGTGGAGCCCCACGTCCTGCTGCCGGAGGAGCGCCAGATTCTGGACGGCAAGCTGGACGCGGCCCTGATCCAGACCGACAACGAAAAAGGCAGGGAGCTCACCTGGATCGTCCCCTATCGGGACCAGGGAGGCAATATTCTCGCGCTGATCGGCGCCGACTTCGGCTTCCAGGTGACCCAGAAGCTCCTGCTCCAGCGCACGCTGCGGCTTTTGATCCCCATTCTGCTGTCCATGCTGCTGGCCTACCTGATCCTGATGCTGCTGGTGACCAAGCGGGTCGTCCGGCCCATCCGGAAGCTGTCCGCCCGGATGAACTCCTTTGTGGCGGACCGGGACAAGCCCCTGGAGCCCGTGAGCATCCAATCGGTGGGCGAGATCGGCGAGATCGGCGAAGCCTTTGAAAAGATGCGCAGCGACACAAACGACTATCTGAGCCGCATCAGCGATCTGACAAAAAAGCAGACCGAGGCGGATGTCCAGATGAATGTGGCCCGCCGGATCCAGATGGGCCTGGTGCCCGAGCGGACCGAGCGGGCAGGCGCCGGTTGGGAGCTGGCCGCCGCCTCGCGGCCCACCCGCATGGTGGGCGGCGACTTCTACGACGCCTTCCCCTGCGGCGACCGGATCTGTGCCCTGGTGGGAGACGTCTCCGGCAAGGGCGTCTCCGCGGCCCTCTTCATGTCCACCGCCAGGACCCTGCTGCGGGAAAAGCTGCTCTCGGGACTGGGCCCCGCCGAAGCCCTCAACGCCGCCAACGACACCCTCTGCTCCGTAAACCCGGAGGGCCTCTTTGCCACGGTCTTTGTGGGCTGTCTGGACCCGAAGACCGGCGAGCTCCTTTACGCCAACGCGGGCCATACCCGGCCCCTGCTCTGCGGTCCTGCCCCCGCGCTGCTGAATCCGGACCCGGGAATCGCTCTGGGTCTGTTTGAGGGCGCCGGCATCCAGGAGGAGCGGCTGCGGCTGGCACCAGGCGCGGGACTCCTGCTCTACACCGACGGCCTGACCGAGGCCCGCTCCCTGACGGAGGGCTTCTTCGGCGAGGAGCGCCTGCTGGAGGCCGCCAGATCCCTGCCCGCCGATCTCTCCGCCGGGCAGCTGCTGGATGCCATCGCGGGCGCCATGGACGCCTTCTGCGTCGGCGGCGATCAGTTTGACGATCTGGCGATCCTGGTGCTGCGGCATCCCGAACCGGAGCCGGACTGGGAGTCCCTGCCGGTGGCCCTGTCGGCCTTTGATACCGTCAAGGCCCGGATCTTTGCCCTGCTGGGAGAAAACGCCGCGGCCCGCTCGGTGCTGCTGGCCTGCGACGAGATCCTGACCAACATTGTCTCCTACTCCGGTGCGGACCGGCTGCGCTTCCGCTGTCAGCGGGAGGACGGCGGGCTGCGGGTGGACTTTGCCGACAACGGGACCGCCTTCGATCCCAGTCAGGCGCCCCATGAGGCGGAATCCTTTGACGCCATGAGCGAGGGCGGCATGGGGCTGGGCCTGGTCCATCAGCTGGTTTCCTCCATGGAATACCGCCGCTGCGGGGAGGAAAATCGCCTTTGCCTGCACTTTGCCCCGGAGAAAGCGCCCGCGGACTGAGCCCGGAGTCTCCGGGCTTTGGGCCGGACGACACCACAATTTTCATCGGAGGAACGAGCATGCAGCTTCGATTTGCTGTTCTGGAGGATCTGCCCGCGGTAAACGTCCTGCGCAGGCAGGTCAACGAGCTCCATGTGACGGGACGGCCCGAGACCTTCAAGGCGGGCTTTCCGCCCGAGCTGGAGCACCACGTCTACACGGTTTTCCACGACCCGGACCAAAAGATTCTCGTGGCCGAGGAGGACGGGCAGCTCTGCGGCTTCGCGGTGCTCCACCAGATCCGCAGGCCGGAAACGCCCTTCATGTACGAACGGCGCTTTCTGGACGTGGATGAGTTTGGGGTAGCCCCGGCCTTTCGCCGCCGGGGCGTCGGCAGGGCGCTGATCGACCGGGCTAAGGCGTGGGCAAAGGAGCAAGGCTTCGACCGGCTGGAGCTCAACATGTGGGAGTTCAACCGGGACGCCCTGGCGTTCTATGAGGCGGTCGGTTTTCAAACCTATCGCCGGTATCTGGAGATCCCGCTGTAAAGCATAAAAATCTGCCCCTGAAACGGCAATTCCGTTTCAGGGGCAGATCGTTTTTGGGGGGCTTACGCCTTCTCCCGCAGGCGGGCCAGCTCGGCCTTGGCGGTCTGGAGCTCGAGCTCTTCGGTGAAGCCCCACTCCTTTTCCAGCAGATCCACGATCCGGCCGTAGGTCTCGGCGGCCTTCGCGTAATCTCCGCGGATCTCCCAGATGTCCGCGATGGCCATCAGCTCATCCTGGAAGCGGGGGCGCCGGGGCTCCCGCTCAAAGGAGCGCTCGTAGAGGGTGATGGCCCTGTCGTAGTCGCACTTGGCGGCGTAGTACTGGGCGGCCTCGAAGAGCCAGACGAAATCGTCCGGGTACTGTCTGCCCAGCTCCTCCACGATCCGGTCCGCCGTGGGCTCGTCGAAGCGGGCCAGGGCGATATGGGCCCGGTAGATCCCCACGTGGACGGGATTGACCCCCGGCATCCGGGCGTAGCGCGCCAGCAGGGCCTCGGCCTCGTCGGCCCGGTGGTCCGCCAGCAGATTGTCGAAGAGATAGGCGTAGGGCAGCGCCTCGTCGGGATTTGCCTCCACCAGCTCCCGGTAGAAGTCCACAGCCTTGTGGTGATTGGCGAAATTCCAGTCCCAGCAGGCGTGGCCCTCGGCCATCTGGAGCAAATACTGGCAGTTCTTCTCCCCCGGGGCTCTGCGGATGGCCTCCTTGGCCCAGCGCCGGACCTTCCCGGCGTCGGAGTACATCCGGTGCCAGTAGAGATAGGCCAGGAGCTCCGTAGCCCGTTTTTGATGGGTCTCGTCCTGCAGCTGATCCTTCAGGAAGTCTTCATACTCCCGGAACAGCTCCTGGGGCAGGGTTTTTTCGTTATCCAGGCTGTTTTCGATGCGGTTCAGCCGCTGCTCGGCGCTGAGATCAAAAAGCTCGTCGATGCTGACGCCAAAGATCTCCGCCAGCTTGGGCAGCAGGGTGATGTCGGGCAGGGCCGCGCCGGTCTCCCATTTGGACACCGCCTGGGGACCCAGGCCCAGCTGCTCCGCCAGATTTTCCTGGGTGAGCCCCGCCTTGAAGCGGAGCTGTCTGATCTTCTTTCCAAGTTCCATGATTCTGTCCTCCTGTTTTGTTTTTGCTTACACCATGATTATAGAACAGAGTTTTCGCAAAAACAATGGCGCGGCCTTCGAGTTGGCTCGCCTGTTGGTGGAGTCGCCATCGTGTTTCGCGTCAAAGGGCGGCGCATCGATCCCATTGTATCCGGTGCCCTCCGGCTTGTCAAGCCCCGGGGCCCGCGAAAAACATGTGGCTTTTTTCGGCGACTTGTGCTATACTCAGCGCAGAAGAGCAGCGGCTCCGCGCCGCCACTGAAAAATGTTCAGAGGAATTGTCCGTATGCAAACGCCCATCCGCGATTTCGTGCTCCGTTATGAATCCCTCCGTCCCGCCCGGTTCCATATGCCGGGGCACAAGGGCCGGGGGCCCTTGGGTTGCGAGGAATGGGACATCACGGAGATCCCGGGGGCCGATTCCCTCTGCGAGGCTGCCGGGATCATCGCCGGGAGCGAGGCCAACGCCTCGAAGCTCTTCGGCTGCCCCACGTTTTACTCCACGGAGGGATCGTCCCACTGCATCCGGGCGATGCTCCTGCTGGCGATGCAGTATACCTGTAGGGACAAGCATTGCTTGTCCGCCAGATCCGATGAGGCAACATGGGACGGGGAAAAACGGATTGCCACGGCCAGTGTGCGCACTGGCCTCGCAATGACAGATACGAAACGATTCCGCGTCCTGGCGGCCCGGAACGTGCATCGGGCCTTTCTGACCGCGGCGGCGCTGCTGGATCTGGACGTCTGCTGGCTTCCAAATGTGGACGGCTCGTATCTCTCCGCGTCAGTGACGCCGGAGGCCCTGGACGCAGCCCTGGCGGAAACCGGAGCTTCGGCGGTCTATCTGACCTGCCCGGACTATTTGGGCTTTCTGCCCGATCTGCGGCCTCTGGCCGCCGTCTGCCACAGCCGGGGCGCCCTGCTGCTGGTGGACAACGCCCACGGGGCCTATCTGCGCTTCCTCTCCCCCTCCCGGCACCCCATGGACCTGGGGGCCGACCTCTGCTGCGACTCCGCCCACAAGACCCTGCCCGTGCTGACGGGCGGGGCGTACCTGCACGTATCCGAAGCGCTCAGCACAGGGGAAGGCGCTCTGCATCCTCAGGCCGTGCGCGACGCTTTGGCGCTCTTCGGGTCTACGAGCCCGTCCTATCTGATTTTGCAGTCCCTCGATCTTGACAATCCCTATTTGGAAACCCTGTCCGAAGAGCTGGCGGCCTTTTTGCCCCGGGTCGAGGCCCTGAAGACCCGGCTGCGGGCCGCGGGCTGGCGGCTGATGGGCGACGAGCCCCTGAAGCTGACGCTTTGCTGTCATTCTGAGCCTTGCCCTGAGCAAGGTCGAAGGGGAAGCGAAGAATCCGTACTCCCTGCGGCCCAAAAGGACGGGGGAACGGATCCTTCGACTCCGCTCCGCTCCGCTCAGGATGACAAACCCGGGAACGGTCTCGCGCTGGCCGCCGCCCTGGAACGGGAAGGGATCCTCTGCGAATTCGCGGACCCGGATTTCGCGGTGTTTATGCTCTCGCCGCAGAATACGCAGGAGGAGCTGGATCGGCTGGAGCAAGCCCTCATCAGGGAAATCCGCCCTCGACAATCCGGCGCAAGCCGGCAAATAAAACCACTTGTCCCCTGTCACTTATCACCTGTCGCTTCTCCCGTCTGCTCCATCCGGGAGGCCATGCTGGCCCCGGCGGAGACGGTCCCGGCGGCAAAGAGCCTGGGGCGGGTGCTGGCAACGCCCGGGGTGAGCTGCCCCCCCGCGGTGCCCATCCTCATGCCGGGAGAGCGGATTTCAGCAGCCGACCTCGTCGCCTTTGAACGATATGGGATCGAAGCGGTATCTGTATTGTCCCTCAAATAAAACAGGCTGCATGGTCTGTTTTTATTTGCGGGATAATTACCTATTGACAAAGTAGGTAATTGTGTTATAATACCTCCAGAGAAACAAAAGGAGGCTCCTTATGACCATTTACGCAGACAACGCAGCCACCACCCGGATGAGCCAGACGGCGATCCGGGCCATGCTGCCCTATATGGATCAGATCTACGGCAACCCCTCCAGCCTGCATTCCGTGGGCCAGGCGGCCATGGAGGCCCTGACCGACGCCCGGAACCGGGTGGCGAAGGCCCTGGGCGCGGCCAACGCCCGGGAGATCACCTTTACCTCCGGCGGCTCCGAGGCCGACAACCAGGCCATCCGCTCCGCCGCCATCCTGGGCAAGCGCAAGGGCAGGACCCACATCATCTCCACCGCCTTTGAGCACCACGCGGTGCTCCACACCCTGAAGAAGCTGGAAAAAGAGGGCTTCACCGTCAGCTACCTGGACGTCCACGAGAACGGCCTGGTGACCCCGGAGCAGGTGGAGGCCGCCATCACCCCCGAGACCTGCCTGGTCACCATCATGTACGCCAACAACGAGATCGGCACCATCCAGCCCATCCGGAAAATCGGCGCCGTCTGCCGGAAGGCGGGCGTGCTCTTCCACACCGACGCGGTCCAGGCCGTGGGCCACATCCCCGTCAACGTGCAGGAGGACAACATCGATCTGCTCTCCCTCTCGGCCCACAAGTTCCACGGCCCCAAGGGTGTGGGCGTGCTCTACGCCCGGCGCGGCGTCATCCTCTCCAACCTCATTGAGGGCGGCGCCCAGGAGCGGGGCAAGCGGGCCGGCACCGAGAATCTGCCCGGCATCATGGGCATGACCGCCGCCCTGGAGGAGGCCGTGGCCGAGCTGCCCGAGACCATGCCGAAGATGGCCGCCCTGCGCGACAGGCTGATCGCGGGCCTGGCAGAGATCCCCCACGGGGCCGTCAACGGCGATCTGGAACACCGGCTCCCGGGTAACGTGAGCTTCTGCTTTGAGGGCATCGAGGGCGAAAGCCTGCTGCTCCTGCTGGACGACAAGGGGATCTGCGCCTCCTCCGGCTCCGCCTGCACCTCCGGCTCCCTGGACCCCAGCCACGTGCTGCTGGCCATCGGCCGCCCCCATGAGGTGGCCCACGGCTCCCTGCGCCTGACCCTGGACCGGGATACCACCGAGGCGGACGTGGACGCTATCATCCAAGCCGTCAAGGACGTGGTGGAACAGCTCCGCAATATGTCCCCCGTGTGGCGGGACCTGATGGCCGGGAAACGGCAGTTCGTGATTGACTGATATATCGCGGCGCACACTGTGCGCCGCTACCGAACTATGAACCAAAGGAGATAATCAAATGGCACTTTATTCCGAAAAGGTTATGGACCACTTCCGCAATCCCCGGAACGTGGGCGTCATCGAGGACGCCGACGGCGTGGGCGAGGTGGGAAACGCCAAATGCGGCGACATCATGAAGATCTATCTGAAGATCAAGGACGACAGGATCGATGACGTGAAATTCGAGACCTTCGGCTGCGGCTCCGCCATCGCCTCCAGCTCCATGGCCACGGAGCTCATCAAGGGCCAGCCCGTGTCCGAGGCTCTGAAGCTGACCAACCAGGCGGTCACCGAGGCCCTGGACGGCCTGCCCGCCCACAAGCTCCACTGCTCCGTCCTGGCGGAGGAGGCCATCAAGGCGGCCATGAAGGACTACTACGACCGCCACGGCATCGCCTACGACGAGAGCCAGTTCCCCGCCGCCCACGACTGTGAGCACTGCGGCGTATAAGTCATGGCTGCGATGATTTCCAGCCGGGGCCGCTATGCCCTGCGCGTCATGACCGACCTGGCGGCCCAGGACCCGGAACGGCCGGTGGCTCTGAAGGAGATCGCCGCGCGGCAGGCGCTGTCCCAGAAGTATCTGGAGGCCATCATGACCACCCTCTCCAAGGGCGGTCTGGTGGAGGGTCAGCACGGCAAGGGCGGCGGCTATCGCCTGAGCCGGAGGCCGGAGGAGTACTCCCTGGGAGAGATCCTGCGGCTCACCGAGGGCAGTCTGGCCCCCGTGGCCTGTCTGGAGGACGGCGCCGAGCGCTGCGCCCACCCCTGCTCCTCCCTGCCCGTATGGGAGGAGCTGGAGCGGCTGGTGGCCGATTATCTGGACAGCGTCAGTCTGGCGGATCTTCTGTAAAATCACGGTCTTTGGTTCTAAGGTTCCCTCCCGCGTCATATCTATGACACGGGAGGGATTTTCATGTACCCGATACTGTACCGTAAGAAAACGCGGACGAGCTTCCTGGCCTGCCTGCTTCTGCTTGCCTTGACGATCCGCGTCCTTGGCGAGCCGGAGCTGCGCGGAATGGTCTGGGCGCGAACGAAGGACGTCCTGGGCAGCGAGGCGCTTTTCAGGACGGTGCTGTTCTTGGAAACCGGCGTCCTGCCCGAAAAGCTGTCCACCCCTGTTCAGCTTCCGCCCGCCGGAGACGAGCCCGCCCCGGAACGCGGGAATCTTCCCGCCGCTGCCGTAAGCCAGACCGAA
Source organism: Oscillospiraceae bacterium (assembly GCA_017540945.1). Next base: position 23,708 of record JAFYAB010000014.1, read on the forward strand.
GACACGCAGACTCCCGCAACGGCCGCGCCGACCCCCTTCACGACGGAGGCCGTCCCCGCGGCTGTCGCCCCACAGCCCGCGCCGTTTACGGCGGCGGAGGCGGAGGCCCTCTCCCTCCGGGGGAACTGCACATACCCGGTGGACAAGGCCGCCCTGCTGCTGCGGCCCCTGGGCTGGCCTTCCCTGCCAGGGCCCAAGGTGCTGATCCTCCACAGTCACTCCTGTGAGGCCTATACCCAGAGCGAGGGACACAGCTACCTTGCCAGCGACAATTACCGGACCCTGGACCTGTCCAACAACGTCACAGCAGTGGGGGACGCCCTGGCGGAAGCTCTGGCCGACTTGGGGGTGGAGCTCATCCATGACCGGAGCTACAACGACTATCCCAGCTACAACGCCTCCTACGGGGTGGCCCGGGAGAAGATCCAGGCCTATCTGGAGCAATACCCCTCCATCGTACTGGTGCTGGACCTGCACCGGGACGCCCTGGAAAAGCCCGTCCGGGAGACAGTGGAGCGGGACGGTCAAACGCTGGCGCCTCTGATGCTGGCCGTGGGCAGCGACCAGGGCGGGCTCAACCATCCCCACTGGGAGGACAACCTCTCCTGCGGTCTCAAGCTCCAGGCTCTGGGCTGCCGGGACGAGCCCTGTCTGTTCAAGAAGCTCTCCTTCCGAAAGGAGCGCTTCAACGGGGACCTGTCCCCCGGCGCTCTCATCGTGGAGGTAGGCTCCACGGAGAACACCCTGGAGGAGGCCCAGGCCTCCATGCCCTATCTGGCGCGGTATATCGCGGAGCTGCTGCGCTGCCCATAAAAAGTAATAAGTAAGAAGTAATAAGTAATAGGTGTTCGTGTCGATGCCGTTTACTTATTACTTATTACGTATCTGTTCAGTAGCCCCCTCATCCGTAGGGGCGGATGCCCACATCCGCCCTTATTTCCGGGCAAACCCCGGCAGATAGGGCCGATGTAGTCATCGGCCCCTACGAGCTGCTGAATAATAACCTTATTACCTATTACTTATTCCTTTCAAATATGCCTTTCTGTTTGCTTGCCAATCGAAGCGGGCTGTGATATAATATGAAAAAACCTTTCAGGAGCGCATCATGAAAACAGTAATCATATATACGGACGGAGCCTGCAGCGGGAATCCCGGGCCCGGGGGCTGGGGCGCGATCCTGGAGTACCGGGGCCGGGAAAAGGAGCTCTCCGGCGCCGAGGCCCGGACCACCAACAACCGCATGGAGCTCACCGCCGTGATCCGGGCTCTGGAGCAGCTTAAGGAGCCCTGCCGGGTGGAGCTGTACTCCGACTCCAAATACATCGTTGACGCCCTGAGCCTGGGCTGGGCCAAGGGCTGGCAGGCCAAGGGCTGGAAAAAGCCCGACAAGAAGCCCGCTCTGAACCCGGATCTCTGGCAGCGGCTCTTGGAGCTCTGCGACACGCACAGCGTCAGCTGCCACTGGGTCAAGGGCCACGCGGACAACCCCAAAAACGAACGCTGCGACGAATTGGCCGTGGCGGCCCGGGAAGCCATCGTTTCAGAAGAAATACGCGGACGGCAGAGCGCCGTCCCTGCAGAAAAGGAGGCCAGCGCCATGTCTGAAAAAGCCATCGTCTACTTTACCCGCGAGCTCTCCCCCGAGGGCTTGAAGAAACTCTTTGCCCGCATTTCCGCCCCCCTAACCGGCAAGGTGGCCGTGAAGCTGCACACCGGCGAGAAAAACGGTCCCAACATTATTCCCTCCGCCTGGGTCAAGGAATTCCTGGGCGAATGCCTGCCCGAGGCCACCATCGTGGAGACCAACACCTTCTATGAGGGTGACCGCTACACCACCGAGCAGCACCGGGAAACCCTCAAGGTCAACGGCTGGACCTTCTGCCCCGTGGACATCATGGACGAGGAGGGCACCGTGGATCTCCCCGTCGAGGGCGGCAAGTGGTTTGACCACATGACCATGGGCAGCCACGTGACCCGCTACGACTCCCTGCTGGCCCTGACCCACTTCAAGGGCCACACCATGGGCGGCTTCGGCGGCTCCAACAAAAACCTGGGCATCGGCATGGCCGACGGCCGCATCGGCAAGAAGATGATCCACCAGCGGGAGGGCTCCGACGACATGTGGTCCATCGCCATGGACGAGCTGATGGAGCGCATCGCGGAATCCACCAAGGCCACCGTGGACCACTTCCGGGGCCATATCGCCTTCCTGAACGTGCTGCGGAACATGTCCGTCTCCTGCGACTGCGAGGGCGTCGGCGCCCAGCCCGTGGTGACCCCCAACATCGGCATGGTGGCCTCCCTGGACGTCCTCGCCGTGGATCAGGCCAGCGTGGATCTGGTCTACGCCCTGAATCCCGCCGACAACAAAGCCCTGACCGAGCGTATCGAGACCCGCCACGGCCTGCGGCAGCTCAGCTATATGAAGGAGCTGGGCATGGGCAGCGACCAGTATGACCTCATCGATATCGACAACGGGGACAAGCTCATCTCCCCCGCCGAAGCCGTCAAAGACGTCGTGCCTTTCAGCCCCTTCGCGCTGTAAACGGAACAAACCCGTAGGGGCCGATGCCCACATCGGCCCTTCCTGCCAATGATTGCCCGCAAACGAGGGCGGATGTGGGCATCCGCCCCTACGAAGAAGGGTGGAAAGCGTGGACAAACGTGAACTGATAGACCTGCTCCGGGCGGGGGAATACGTCTCCGGCGCGGAGCTGGGCAAGCGGCTGGGCGTCTCCCGGGCGGCGGTGTCCAAGGCCGTCGCCGCTCTGAAGCGGGAGGGCTGGCAGATTGCGTCCGTCCCCAACCGGGGTCACCGCCTCTGCGCCGAGCCCGACCGCCTGGACCGGGCCGCCATCCTGGACGCTCTGGGGACGCACCCCTGGGCGGACACCGTCGAGCTTCTGGACACGGTGGACTCCACCAACAACCATCTGAAGGCCCTCGGCGCAGCGGGAGCGCCCCATGGGACCGTCGCAGTGGCGGACGCCCAGACCGGAGGCCGGGGACGGCTGGGCCGGCGCTTCGACTCCGCGCCCGGGGCGGGGATCTATCTCTCCGTCCTGCTGCGGCCCGCCTGCCCGCCCGCCGAGCTCATGACCCTCACCGCCCAGGCCGCCGTGGCGGTCCGCCGGGCTATCCGGGAGGCCGCGGGAGTCGAGGCCGGGATCAAATGGGTCAACGACCTGGTGCTGAACGGAAAAAAGCTCTGCGGCATTCTGACGGAGCTCTCCCTGGAGGCCGAGAGCAGCCTGGTCTCCTACGCCGTGGTGGGCGTGGGGGTCAACTGCAACCGTCCCGTCGTGGCATTCCCCCCCGAACTCCGCGGGACCGCGGGCTCCCTCCTGTCCCAGACCGGGAAGCGGGTGGACCGGAACACCCTGGCCGCCGCCCTGATCCGGGAGCTGTCGGCCCTGCCGAAGCTGGACTGGCGGGAGGAATACCGGGCCGCCTGTGTGAATATCGGAAAGGAAATCCAGATCCTTGCCCCCGGCCAGGCGCCCCGCCCCGGCACCGCCCTGGACGTGGGCCCCAACGCCGAGCTGCTGGTCCAAACGGACGCCGGCGTCGAAGCCGTCCAATCCGGCGAGGTCTCCGTGCGGGGAATGTATGGCTACGTTCCGTAATCTGCATGCAGGGACAAGCCGCCCACCGCGATTTGAACCCCGAATCCCAAAAATCATGGCGCACACTGTGCGCCGCTACAGATATGCAGATACAATACAGAAAAACAGCGGAGGTATACACATGAACGTCACCGAGAGATTCCTGAAGTACGTCGCCTTTGACACCCAATCCGACGAAAACAGCGAGAGCTGTCCCTCCACCGCCAAGCAGAAGGAGCTGGGCGCTTTCCTCGTGGAGGACATGAAGGCCATCGGCATCGCCGACGCCCGGATGGACGAATACGGCTATGTCTACGGCTCCGTCCCCGGCACCGTCGAGGCCCCGGTCATCGGTCTCATCGCCCACATGGACACCTCGCCGGACTGCTCCGGCAAGGACGTCAAGCCCCGGATCGTGGACTACAAGGGCGGCGACCTGGTGCTGAACGAAGCGGAGAAGATCGTCATGAAGGTCAAGGACTTCCCCAGCCTGAAATGGAACGAGGGCAAGCACCTGATCGTCACCGACGGCAGCACCCTGCTGGGCGCCGACGACAAGGCCGGCGTTGCGGAGATCCTCACCGCCGTGGAGGAGCTGCTGGCCGAGGGCGGCCCCCGGGTCCCCCTGCGGCTGGCCTTCACCCCCGACGAGGAGGTGGGCCGCGGCGCGGACCGCTTCGACGTGAAGGGCTTCGGGGCGGAGTTCGCCTACACCGCCGACGGCGGCACCCTGGGCGAGCTGGAATATGAGAACTTCAACGCCGCCGCGGCCACGGTGGTGTTCAAGGGCGTCTCCATCCACCCGGGCAGCGCCAAGGGCCGGATGATCAACGCCATGCAGGTGGCCGTGGACTTCCACAGCATGCTGCCCAGCCACGAGCGGCCCGAGTACACCGAGGGCTACGAGGGCTTCTCCATGCTGGCCCACATGCAGGGCAGTATCGAGGAGGCCAGGCTCCAGTATATCATCCGGGACCACGACCGCTTCAAGTTTGAGCAGAAGAAGTCCCGCTTCCAGATGATTGCCCGCTACCTCAATGAGCGCTGGGGCGAGGGCACCGTCACCGTCAGCCTGAAGGACAGCTACTACAACATGAAGGAGAAGATCCTCCCGGTCATGCATGTGGTGGAGCGGGCCAAGGCCGCCATGCGCGCCGCCGGGATGGACCCGGTGGCCGTACCCATCCGGGGCGGCACCGACGGGGCCCGGCTCAGCTTCGAGGGCCTGCCCTGTCCCAACCTCTGCACCGGCGGTGAGAACTACCACGGGCGCTATGAGTACATCCCCGTGGAGGACATGGAGCGCTGCGTGCAGATGCTCAAGCACATCGCCCGGCCGTGAAGCACCTGGCCCCCGCCTGCTTCCGGGCCTTTGCCTGCGCCGCGGGCAGCTGCCCCGACAGCTGCTGCCGCGCCGGCTGGGAGATCGTCGTAGACCCCGATACCTGCGAGCTTTACCGGACCCTTTGCGGACCCACGGCCGAGCGGGTCCGCAAAGGGGTCCTTCCCGGCGCGGAGACCATACTGAGGCAGAATGAAAACCGCGTCTGCGTCCTGCTGGACCCGGACGGGCTCTGCCATGTCCAGCGGAACTTCGGCCACGAAGCCCTGTGCCGGGTCTGCCGGGAGTATCCCCGCTTCCATCGGGAGTTCGGCAATCTGACGGAGCACGGGCTCAGTCTGAGCTGCCCCACGGCCTACGCCCTGGCGACCTCGGCCCCGCCCGTCTGGGAGGAATGGGAGGACGAGGCGCCCGTCGTCCCCAACGAGCTGGACCCGGAGGCCTATCTGCGCCTGCGAAGGGGACGGACCCTGGCGCTGGAGCTCCTGACCCGGAAGGAGCTGAGCCTGGAACGGCGGCTGACGCTGGTATGGAAGCTGGCCGCCGCCATGCAGTCCGCCCCGGAGCGCCGGATCAGGCACGATTACGCCCTCCGGCTCAAACGCTGGGAAAGCCTGCCGTCGCATCGTAGGGACAAGCATTGCTTGTCCGGTTTGCGCAGCAAACAATCGCACGGAGGGCGATCCCGGGATCCCGCGGCAAGAGGACTCATCAATCAACGAACTTGCAGCGCCGTCAGAGTTTGCCTGGCGGCAAATGCGTTCGTTCCGAACGCAGCCGCCCTCGCCCGCCGCTTCCTCTCCCTGGAGATCCTCTCCCCCGCCTGGAAGGACGCTCTGGAGCGCTTCGCGGCGCTGGCAGACGGGGAGCGGGCGATCCATGATCGCCCCTCCAGGGCGGAAGGTCGGACGACCGAGCGCCCCCCCTGCGGGGAACTGCTGTCGCCGTCCGACCCGGAGCCCTACGCCCGCTGGCTCTGGTATGCGCTCTACAAGTACTGGCTGGACGCCCTGGACGACGGGAATCTGCTGGGGCGGGTGGCGCGCGCTCTGGACATGCTCCTGCTGGGCCTGGCGATGGACCGGGCTTTCCCGGCCGAAGGCCCCTTCCTGCGGCGGATCAGCCGGGAGATCGAGCACTGCGAGGAAAACCTGGCCGCCCTGTTGCAATATTAGATATTGTACGGCATATTTCCCTGGGCTTTGCCCAGGGCGGCATCCGCAGAAAGTGGATGCCGGAAAAAAGTTTCTGACTTTTTTATCAAATATTCGTATAAAACAAAGGACCGGAGCGACGGCTTCGGTCCTTTCTGCGTCAGTTCCCGCTCAAATAGGCCTCGGGGTCCTGGGGCACGTTGTTTTTATATACGGCAAAGTGCAGATGGGGCTCGTCCTTCCGCTCGCCCAGGGCCGTCCTGCCCACGGTGCCGATGGCCTGACCCGCGATGACATGATCGCCGGCGGAGACGGAAACCTCCTCGGCCAGGTTCGCGTAGTGGGTCACATAACCGCCCGCATGCTCCACGGTGACAGTCTTCCCCAGCAGATCGTCGGTGAAGACCGACAGGACGGTTCCCTCCGCCACGGCCTTAACCTCGCTGCCCTCCGGGGCGCCAATGTCCATGCCGGGATGGGTTCGCCAGTCCCGGGTGGTGGCGTTGTAGCTCAGCCTCTCCATGCTGTAGCCCTGAACCACCGTTCCCTCCGTGGGACGGCAGAGGGGCGCGCCGGGTCTGGGGGCCGGCTTGCCCTCGTCGGGTTTGCCCGCGGCCTCCGTGCTCTCCGGTTCGGGACTCGTGGCCGTCGCCGGATGGTTGGGCCTGACGATCTTGGCCGGGGGATCCGCGGCAGCCCGGGCCGCTCCCTGGGGCAGGGTGGGCAGCACCGCCGCCTGGACTGCGTCGGGAACGCTCAGCTCATCGTCGGTCTGATCCAGACTCCGGACAAAGAGCCAGCCGGAGATCGCCACCGCGGCCAGGCAGACCGCAAAGGCCAGGTAATAGCCCTTTTCGTACAACAGGTTTTTCAGTGTTTGTTTCCATTTCATGGGAATTCACCTCCGCTGGGAGTATGCCCCGGGGAGGAAAAATTATACAGCGCAGCCCGGCCGGAGGAAAAATTCTCCGGCCGGGCTGTGTTGTCTTCCGTTTTACCGTTCTGCAGAACGGCAGCGCAGGATTACATGTAGGTCCGCAGGGCGGCGGGGGCGGCTGCGGGGTCCAGGCGGGCGGTCATCGTAAAGCTGATGCCGTTCTCCGCGCCGAAGCTTTTGCACCAGCCGCAGAAGCCGGCCAGGACATCCGGATCGTCCGTGCCCAGCAGGCGATGGACGCTCTTCAGATAGATGTGGGTAATGTCAAAGTTCCCGGCGTGCAGGCCGGAAATAAAGGCCTTGAGGGACTCCGCGCCCTCCAGCTGATAGGCCTGATACTCGATCAGGCGGACCTTGTAGTTGAGGTCGAAGCGCAGGGCGGTTTTGGGCTCGATGCAGACCAGGCTGCCGCGCTCCTTCTCCACCGCCTCGTTGATCTCGTTGACCATTTGTTGGGTTTTGCCGGTGCCGCTGAGGCCGGCGATCAGTTTGACCATAGGAAATCGTCTCCTTCAATTATTCGATAAGCTGCTGCGTCCGTCCGAAGCGGACGCGCGTCGTAGTTTTTACTGCTCGTATCCCGGTTTTCCCAGGAGCTGGAACATGTTGCGTTTGTAGAATTCCACGCCGGGCTGGTTGAAGGGGTTGACCCCCAGCACATAGGCGGAGATGCCGCAGCTCAGCTCGAAGAACCAGAACAGCTCGCCCAGGGTGCGGTCGCAGACCTCGTCGGCCTGTACCAGAATGACGGGCACGCCGCCGTCCACATGGGCCTCCAGGGTGCCCTGGAAGGCTTGCTCCTCCACGAAGTCCAGGCTCTTGCCCTCCAGATAGTTGAGGCCGTCCAGGTTCTTCCAATCCAGCTCGATCATGGTCTTCTTGCGGGGCGGCGCGAAGCGGATCACGGTCTCAAAGAGGTTCCGCTCGCCCTGCTGGATCATCTGGCCCAGGGAGTGCAGGTCGGCGGTGAACTCGGCGGCGGCCGGGAAAATGCCCTTGCCGTCCTTGCCCTCGGACTCGCCGAAGAGCTGCTGCCACCAGCCGCCGAAGAAGCGGGCCGCGGGCTCCCAGCTGCAGAGCAGCTCGATGGCCTTGCCCTTGCGGTAGAGCAGGTTGCGGGCCGCGGCATAGAGCCAGACGGGGTTCTCGAAGGAGAAGTCTGCCAAATCCCGCTGCGCGGAGGCGGCGCCGAACATGAGCTCCGTGATGTCCATGCCGGCCACGGCCATGGGCAGCAGACCCACCGCCGTCAGCACGGAGTAACGGCCGCCCACGTCGGGCGGGATCACGAAGCTCTCCCAACCCTCCTCCGCGGCCATCTGACGCAGGGCGCCCTTGGCAGGATCGGTGGTGACAAAGATGCGCTTCCTGGCCTCCTCGGCCCCGTATTTCCGCTCCAGCATCCACTTCAGGGCGCGGGTGGCGATGGCGGGCTCGGTGGTGGTGCCGGACTTGGAGATGATATTGATGGAGAAGTCCTTCTCCTCCAGCAGGGCGCAGAGCTCCTGCCAGGCCCGGGTGGAGAGGTTATTTCCCGCGAAGAAAATCTGCGGGTCCTTGCCCCGGAGGTTGTGATTCTGGCCCTTGACCAGCTCGATGGCGGCCCGGGGGCCCAGATAAGAGCCGCCGATGCCCACCACAACGAATGCGTCGGAGTGCTCGCGGATCCGCTTGGCGGCGGCTACGATGCGGCGCATCTCGTCGGTGGCTTCAAAGACAGGCAGGTCCAGCCAGCCCAGATAATCGGAGCCGGGGCCCTTTCGTTCAATCAGCGTTCGGTGGGCCGCAAAGACCTCTTTTTCCAGCGCCAGCAGATCATTGAGGGAATAATCGCCCCAAAAATTGGAAATATCCACATTGATCATACTGCGTACCTCGCAATACTTATTTCTGCATCTATATCATAACCGATTTCGCGCCGGAAAACAATGGGGAATTTGATTTATTTACAGATTATTTATTATTGACTTCCGCGCTCATTTTTTGTATATTATACACAGAAAACGTCAAACTGCTGATTGCGACTGATTGTTTTGAATTGGGGCTTTCGGCCTTGTCTTCACAGGCTGCGCAAGCCTGTGATTTTTCTTTTCTGGGGGTATCCGCCATGTACGATCCTGCTGTTTGTCTCGACCAGCACCGTGCGCCCATCTACGAGGCGCTCCAGACCTTCCGCCAAATGCGGGTGGTCCCCTTTGACGTGCCCGGCCACAAGCACGGCCGGGGCAATCCCGAAATGACCGCCTTCCTGGGGGAAAAATGCGTCACCATCGACGTCAACTCCATGAAGCCCCTGGACAATCTCTGCCACCCGGTCTCCGTCATCAAGGAGGCCGAGGAGCTGGCCGCCGACGCCTTCGGCGCGGCCCACGCCTTCCTGATGGTGGGCGGCACCACCAGCTCCGTCCAGACCATGGTGCTGGCCACCTGCAAGCGGGGCGACAAGATCATCCTGCCCCGGAACGTCCACCGCTCCGTCATCAACGCCCTGGTGCTCTGCGGCGCGGTGCCGGTCTACGTGAACCCCGAGGTGGACGACCGGCTGGGCATCTCCCTGGGCATGCGCCGGGATCAGGTCTTCAAGGCCATCCGGGAGAACCCGGACGCGGTGGCCGTGTTGGTGAACAACCCCACCTACTACGGCGTCTGCTCCGATCTCAAGTCCATTGTCCGCATGGCCCACGACGCCGGGATGTACTGCCTGGCCGATGAGGCCCACGGCACCCACTTCTACTTCGGAGCCGGGATGCCCACCTCCGCCATGGAGGCAGGGGCGGATATGGCCGCCGTCTCCATGCACAAGTCCGGCGGCTCCCTGACCCAGTCCTCCTTCCTGCTGACGGGCCCCCATATGAACCCCGGCCACGTGCGGCAGATCATCAACCTGACCCAGACCACCTCCGGCTCCTATCTGCTCATGTCCTCCCTGGACATCTCCCGCCGGATGCTGGCCCTCCGGGGCCGGGAGATCTTCGCCAAGGTGGTCACCATGGCGGACTACGCCCGGGAGGAGATCAACGCCATCGGCGGCTACTACGCCTTCGGCAAGGAGCTGGTCAACGGCGACTCCGTCTTCGACTTTGACCCCACGAAGCTCTCCATCCATACGAGGGACATCGGCCTGGCGGGCATCGAGGTCTACGACATTCTGCGGGACGAGTACGACATCCAGATCGAGTTCGGCGACATCGGCAACATCCTGGCTTACCTCTCCATCGGCGACCGGCCCCAGGAGCTGGAGCGTTTGGTCTCCGCCCTGGCGGAGATCCGCCGCCGCTACCAGCGGGACGGTTCGGGCCTGCTGGACACCGAGTATCTGGACCCCGAGGTGGTGGCCACGCCCCAGGAGGCCTTCTACGCCCCCAAGAAGTCCGTGCCGCTGGACGAGAGCGAGGGCTGCGTGTGCAGCGAGTTCGTCATGTGCTACCCTCCCGGCATCCCCATCCTGGCCCCCGGCGAGCGCATCACCCGGGATATCCTGGACTATATCCAGTTCGCCAAGGAAAAGGGCTGCTCCATGACCGGCCCCGAGGACCCGGACATTTTAAGATTGAACGTTTTAGCCTGACGGCCCAAATGTAGGGACAAGCATTGCTTGTCCGGTTTGCGAAGCAAACAATCGCCCGCAGGGCGATCCGCCCAGGTGCAGAAACGAATTTGCCTCCGGCAAATTGCATTCGTTCCGAATGCCGGACAAGCAATGCTTGTCCCTACAAACGATATTCAGGAGCCCCTCTCCCCTGTGTCGCTTTGAAAAAACGGAAAAGGAGGTCTGGACAATGCGTACAGGTGAATGGATCACCGCCATTGCCGCGTTTCTCCTCTCTGGCGGTTTCGGCGTCCTCAGTATCCGGCATTTTCTGGAGCGGGGGTATCTGCTGAACAACGCCTGGATCTTCGCATCGGAAAAAGAACGGGAAAACATGGACAAAAAACCGCACTATCGCCAGTCCGCCGTGGTCTTCTGCCTTTGCAGCCTTCTCTTTCTGATCATCGGCCTGTCTATCGTTTTTCACAACTCCAAACTATCGCTGCTTGAGATCCCCGTCGCAATCGCAGCCATCGTCTATGCAATTGTTTCATCGATCCGCCACCCATAGGCTGCCTGCCGTCCGCTTTGTAGGGACAAGCATTGCTTGTCCGCGACCCCGCACGCAGGGACAAACACGATGAGGAGTTTCGATCATGACCATACGCCCGGAGCGAGAGCCGAACCGTCTGCAAACGTATGACTATCAGACGCCGGGGTACTATTTTCTAACCTTTTGCACGGCGGACAGAGCCTGCCTTTTGGGCCATATTACCGAAGCGGATGAAACGCGCCGTTCTTTTGTGATTCTGAGCGAAGCGGGCGTAGTTGTTGACAAAGTCATCCGATCCATTTCTGCCCATTATCCCGGCGTTTCATTGGACAAATACGTCATCATGCCCAACCATGTTCATCTGATCCTGGTTTTGCAGGATACCGGAAAGCCCTGTCCGAGCATTTCCAGAATCGTCCAGCAGTTGAAGGGCGTAATTACAAAACGCCTGGGCAAAAACATCTGGCAGATCCATTTCCACGACCATGTGATCCGCAGCGAACAGGACTACCGGGAGATCTGGCAGTATATCGACAACAATCCCACAAAGTGGTCTCTGGACAGGTATTACGTCCCCTGATCCGACCGCACCCATGATATCCTGCGTAGGGACAAGCATCGCTTGTCCGGTTTGCGAAGCAAACAATCGCCCGCAGGGCGATCCGCCCAGGTGCAGAAACGAATTTGCCTCCGGCAAATCGCATTCGTTCCGAATGCCGGACAAGCAATGCTTGTCCCTACAAAGTAAACCTTCCCTGCTCAAAGGGAGCGGACAAGCAATGCTTGTCCCTACAAAGTAAACCTACCCTGCTCAAAGGGAGCGGACAAGCAATGTTTGTCCCTACAAAGTAAACCTTCCCTGCTCAAAGGGAGCGGACAAGCAATGCTTGTCCCTACAAAGTAAACCTTCCCTGCTCAAAGGGAGCGGACAAGCAATGCTTGTCCCTACAAACATGACAGGAGGAATCTCCATGGAACTTTGGTTCTCCGAATTCCACGCCCCGGATGTGAAGCACTCCATCCGCATCAACAAACACCTGTTTTCCCATCAATCGGATTATCAACGCATCGACATCTTCGACACCCCGGAATTCGGCCGGGTCCTGGCCCTGGATGGCAACGTGCAGCTCACGGAGCGGGACGAATTCATCTACGACGAGATGATCACCCACGTGCCCATGGCGGTCCACCCGGGCATCAAGGACGTGCTGGTGATCGGCGCCGGCGACGGCGGCGTGGTCAAGGAGCTGGCCCGCTATGAGCGGATCGAGCGCATCGACCTGGTGGAGATGGACCCCGAGGTCATCAAGGCCTGCCGGGCCTACCTGCCGGAGAACGCCTCCCGTCTGGACGACCGCCGGGTCCACATCTACTACGACAACGCCCTGCGCTTCATCCGCCGCTGCAAGGAGCAGTACGACCTGATCATCGTGGACTCCACGGACCCCTTCGGCCCCTCCGAGGGCTACTTCACCCGGGAGTTCTACGGCATCTGTTACAACGCGCTGCGGGAGGACGGCATCATGGTCAACCAGCAGGGCAGCCCCTTCTATCAGCACGACGCCGAGGCCATGCAGCGCTCCCATCAGCGCATTGTCCACACCTTCCCGATCTCCCGGGTCTACCAGGCCCACATCCCCACCTACGCCGCAGGCTACTGGACCTTCGGCTTCGCCTCCAAGAAGTACCACCCGGTGGACGACCTGGACGCCGAGGGCTGGAACAAGCTGAATCTGCAGACGAAATACTATACCACCCGGCTCCACGTGGGCGCCTTCTGCCTGCCCGCGTTCCTGGAAAAGCTCCTGAAGGAGGTAGAATCATGAGACCCAACGTAGAGACCTTTATCGGCTGTGACACCGCCTTTGAGGACGCAAAGCTGGTGCTGTTCGGCGCGCCCTTTGACTCCACCACCTCCTTCCGGCCCGGCGCCCGCTTCGGCTCCGCCGCCATCCGGCATGAGAGCTTCGGCATCGAGACTTACAGCCCCTATCAGGACAAGGACCTGCTGGATTACCCCGTATTCGACAGCGGCGATCTGGAGCTCTGCTTCGGCTCCGCCGAGACCGCGCTGGCGGATATTGAGGCCAGGGCCGCGGAGATCCTGAAGGCGGGCAAGCTGCCCCTGCTGCTGGGCGGGGAGCATCTGGTGACCCTGGGCTCCGTGCGGGCCGTGTTGAAGAAATATCCCGATCTGCACATCGTCCACTTTGACGCCCACGCAGACCTGCGGGACGAGTATCTGGGAGCCAGGCTCAGCCACGCCTGCGTCATGCGCCGCTGCCACGATCTGGTGGGGGACAACCGCATCCACCAGTTCTGCATCCGCAGCGGCGACCGGGATGAGTTCCGCTTTGCCGAGCTCCACACCGAGCTCCACCGCTTCGGCTTTGACGGCCTGGAGGTCTGCTGCGAGAAGCTGGCCGCGGAGGGCGTTCCGGTCTATTTCACCATCGACCTGGACTGCCTGGACCCCGCCTTCTTCCCCGGCACCGGCACCCCCGAGGCCGGCGGCGTCCCCTTCTCCCGGCTGCTGGACGCCATCCTGACCGTGTCCCAAACCAAGGTCGTCGGCGCCGATATGAACGAGCTGGCTCCCATGCTGGACCCGTCGGGGGTCAGCACCGCGATGGCCTGCAAGGTGCTGCGGGAGCTTTTGCTCGCTTTGCTCGCAAGTTGAGAATTGAAAGTTGAAAGTTGAAAATGAAGGTGTTTTTCAGATTGCCATCTGAAAAACGACAATTAAATGATCGGCTTTCGACAACGCACCGCCCGTAGGGGCGGTCACCGGCCGCCCTAAAACCTCCCCTGCCAAGGGGAGGTGCCCCAGTGCGCACACTGGGGCGGAGGGGTCCGCCCCCGCCTCAGAGGCACCCCGCCGTGGGAGCGGCCAATAAAGAGATCACCATCGCTAATCTGTGAAAGGACACGGAGAATAATTGACAAAAACGATTCTTGATTACGCCAAAGGCCTTCTTTCCCACGCGGAGTTTGAAGCGGAGCTGTATCTGCACCCGGAGCTTTGGGACGAGTTGCAGGCGCTGATGCCGGAGGATGCGTCGAATCCGAGCAGTACGTTCTGGTGCTTGTTCCCAAACCGGAAGCTGCTGGAAACGGAGCGTTATCGCGTGAAGCAAGCCCTGCTGGCCTTCGGCTGGCGCGGCAGCCTGGCGCACGCGCTGGTCAGCGCCCTGGTCCGGTATCACGATCCTTCTGTTGAAATACGAGAGGCAATTGACGAATCCGACGTCTCGTTTTTAGAGCGGAACAATCTGGACTATATCGGCGGGCCGGAGTCAGACGGATTTGTTCGAGAACTCCTTTCGCGGGACACAGGCTGCTCCAACCAAGTCAAAAAGCAACATATCCGCGAAGCCTTCCACATTAACGCCCGGAAACGCCCCAGGTGGGTCCAGGAGCCGGAATGGCCCTTCCAAAGCGGAAAGCCCCTGCGGTTTGTTTCGCAGAGACATGATGGGGACTTATTTGAATATCTGTTCGACAATCCCGAAAGTGGGGAGCAATTGACCATCACACAGTTAGCATAATGGCAGACAAACGGTCTCTGTACCAGTTTCGTTTCGCTGCGGCGATTGCGAAATCCTGCCGTCACTCTAAATGATTTCTGTTTTTCAATTCGCTGAATTGAAAAACTCCACAATTTTCAATTTTCAATTCTCAATTTTCAATTCATTACACAGGAGGTATTTACTATGAGCCGTGTTCTCGTCATCGGCTGCGGCGGCGTCGCCAACGTGGCCATCCGCAAGTGCTGCATGCTGCCCGAGGTCTTCACCGAGCTGTGCATCGCCAGCCGGACCAAGTCCAAGTGCGACGCCCTGGCCGCGGAGCTCAAGGACAAGACCGCCACGAAGATCACCACCGCCCGGATCAACGCCGACAGCGTGGAGGAGCTGTGCGATCTGATCAAGGCCTACAAGCCCGATCTGGTCATGAACATCGCCCTGCCCTATCAGGATCTGAGCATCATGGAGGCCTGCCTCCGCTGCGGCGTCAACTACATGGACACCGCCAACTACGAGCCCGAGGACACCGACGATCCCGAGTGGCGCAAGGTCTACGAGAAGCGCTGCGAGGAAAAGGGCTTCTCCGCTCTGTTTGACTACTCCTGGCAATGGGCCTACCGGGAGCGCTTCGAGAAGGCCGGCCTGACGGCCCTCCTCGGCTGCGGCTTCGACCCCGGCGTGACCCAGGCCTACTGCGCCTACGCCAAGAAGCATGAGTTCGACGAGATCGACACCATCGACATCCTGGACTGCAACGGCGGCGACCACGGCTACGCCTTCGCCACCAACTTCAACCCCGAGGTCAACCTCCGGGAGGTCAGCGCCCCCGGCTCCTACTGGGAGGACGGTCACTGGGTGGAGATCCCCCCCATGGCCATCAAGCGGGAGTACGACTTCGACCAGGTGGGCCCCAAGGACATGTACCTGCTCCACCACGAGGAGATCGAGTCCCTGGCAGAGAACATCCCCGAGGTCAAGCGGATCCGCTTCTTCATGACCTTCGGCCAGAGCTATCTGACCCACATGAAGTGCCTGGAGAACGTGGGCATGCTCTCCACCACCCCCATCAACTTCGAGGGTCACGAGATCGTCCCCATCAAGTTCCTGAAGGCCCTGCTGCCCGATCCCGCCTCCCTGGGTCCCCGCACCCACGGCAAGACCAACATCGGCTGCATCTTCACCGGCCGCAAGGACGGCAAGGAGAAGAAATACTATATCTACAACGTCTGCGACCACCAGGAGTGCTACAAGGAAGTGGCCTCCCAGGCCATCTCCTACACCACCGGCGTCCCCGCCATGTGCGGCGCGCTGATGATGCTCACCGGCAAGTGGATCCAGCCCGGCGTCCACACCGTGGAGGAGTTCGACCCTGATCCCTTCCTGGCGGCCCTGGACAAATACGGCCTGCCCAAGTCCGAGTCCCACGACCCGGCCCTGGTCCCGTGAGCGCCGAGGCCCGCGCACCCTTCGCCGCTCTGGGCGGCAAGACCCCCGAAGAAGTCTTCGGGGGCCTTGTCACACCCTGCTACATTCTGGACGAGGGGCAGCTGAAACGAAACGGGGAGATTCTGGCCGGGGTTGCGGAGCGCAGCGGCTGCCGCTTCCTGCTGGCCCAGAAGGCCTTCTCCAACTACGACTGCTACCCGGTGCTGGCCCCCTATCTGGCCGGGACCGAGGCCAGCGGTCTGTTTGAGGCGCGACTGGGCTTCGAGGAGCTGCCGGACAAGGAGGTTCACGTCTTCTGCGGAGCCTACCGGGGCGACGAATTTGACGAGCTGCTGCGTTACGCGGGCCATATCGTCTTCAACTCCCCGGCCCAGCTGGCAAAGTTCGGCCCCCGGGCCAGGGCAGCGGGCAAGAGCCTGGGCCTGCGGGTCAACCCCGAGTGCTCCACCCAGGAGGGCCACGCCATCTACGACCCCTGCGCCCCCGGCTCCCGGCTGGGCACCACCCGGGACCAGTGGGACAAGCAGATGAGCCCGGAGCTGATCGCCCTGCTGGACGGCCTCCACTTCCACACCCTCTGCGAGCAGGACTCCGACGATCTGGAAACCACATTGCAAGCCGTGGCGGAAAAGTTCGGCGACCTGCTCCCCCTGATGAAATGGCTCAACATGGGCGGCGGCCACCACGTCACCCGCCCCGACTACGACATCCCCCGGCTGGAGCGCTGCATCCGCTTCGCCCAGGCCCAATGGGGCGTCACGGTCTACCTGGAGCCCGGCGAGGCCTGGGCCCTGAACGCCGGCTTCCTGGCGAGCCGGGTCCTGGATCTGACGGAGAACAACGGCGTCCGCAACGCGATCCTGGACTGCTCCGCCGCCTGCCACATGCCGGACGTGATCGAAATGCCCTATATGCCGCCGCTCTATGGAGCGGCGGAGGCAACAGGGGACAAGGAAACGGGAGATGCCTTCCCCCTGGGGGGAAGGTGGCCCGAAGGGCCGGATGAGGGGCGTCTCGACTCGAAACATGGTTTCGTGTACCGCCTCGGCGGGCCCTCCTGCCTCTCCGGCGACGTGATCGGCGACTACCGCTTCGACGCGCCGCTCAATGTGGGCGACCTGCTCCTCTTCGGCGACCTGGCCATCTACTCCACCTGCAAAAACAATACCTTCAACGGCATGCCCCTGCCGAACATCTGGCGGCGGCGCGAGGACGGGACCCTGGAACGGCTGACCGACTTCGGCTACCGGGATTTCAAAATGAGATTGGGGCGGTGACCACCGCACCGTAGGGGCCGATGCCCACATCGGCCCATTCAAGCGAGGGCCGATGTAGGCATACTTCGTGACTTTTCGAGTTCGGCCCTACAATGAATTGGCGCAAACAAGGAGGCCAAACCATGACCGACATCCCCATCAAACGTCTGCGGCAAAACGCCGTTTTTCCCGCCTACGCCACCCCCAGCTCCGCCGGGGCGGACCTCTACGCCTGCCCGGACGGGCCCGTGACCCTGGCGCCCCACGAAACCGTGATGATCCCCCTGGGCTATTCCATGGCGATCCCCGAGGGCTGGGTGGGCCTGATCTTCGCCCGCAGCGGCCTGGCCTCCAAGCGGGACCTGGCCCCGGCCAACAAGGTGGGCGTGGTGGACGCCGACTACCGGGGCGAGTGGTGGATCCCCCTCCACAACCACGGCAGTGAGCCCCGGACCGTCCAGCCCGGCGAGCGCATCGCCCAACTGGTCATCGTCCCCTGCATGACCGCGGCTTTCAAAGAAGTGGACAGCCTCGACGAGACGGAACGCGGCGCAGGCGGGTTCGGATCGACAGGGACCAATTGATAAGCGACAATCAGATGCGTTTTGCAAATCGCGGATTGCAAAACTCCGATCATTCTCAAGCCTCCATTCTCAAATGCGCACCGTCGGTAAGGTGCACGGTTGCCTGGGGTCGAACCTCCGGGCACCCGAGGCCGCGCCACGAAGCGAGTGCATGTCTATTTTGCGGAGGGGAAAGGGCCCCTAATGAATAACGGCAAACTTCAGGCCAGAGATCCGGCAGCCGATATTTTGCGCTGCGTTGCCGCATTCTCTGTCATCAGCGTTCATTTCTTTATGAACAGCGGCTTCTATTCGTCACCGATCGATTGTCCGCGCATGATCGTGCTCTTGTTCATGCGCTCTGCTTTTGTCGTCTGCGTTCCGCTATTTCTAACGCTCACCGGCTATCTGATGACGAACAAGCGCTTGGTTCGCAGCTATTACCGGGGCATCCGGAACACGCTTTTCACCTATGTCGTCTCCGGCCTGTGCTGCATGCTGCTCTTCCCGGTCTTCTATCGGTGGCTGCAGCCTGTGCTCGGCCTTCCGGACAAGGCAATCTCCTCGTACAACTTCAAAGGGATCGTGTTCAAGCTGCTGGATTTCTCCGCTGCCCCCTACGCGTGGTACATTGAGATGTACATCGGCCTGTTTCTGCTGATACCGTTTCTGAACATCCTCTACCACGGGATCGACAGCAAACGGAAAAAGCAGGTTTTGCTTCTCACGCTGGCCGTGGTCGTCAATCTCTCCACCGTTGTAAATACCAACAATTTCACGCTTTCGGGCTGGTGGTCCCATCCCTCCATGTCCACCGACTATCAGCCTCTGATCCCCGACTACTGGATCGGTTTCTACCCGGTCTTCTACTATTTTCTCGGCTCCTATTTCCGCGAGTACGGCGTTAAGATGAAGCCCTGGCAGGCAGCGCTCGGCTTTGCCGCCGCCTGCCTGATTTCCGGCGGTTATAACCTGTGGAGAAGCTACGGCGCGAACTTCGTATTCGGGGTCTGGACGCTCTGGGCTTCTGCGCTCATCATCCCGCAGATCATTTTCCTGACCGCCTTCTTCACGAACCTCCGCTATTCGCGGATGTCAGATTCGCTTCGCTGGTGCTTTTATAAGCTCTCCGGCCTCTGTCTTGGTATCTATCTGACCTCCTGGATCTTTGACAACCTGTACTACCCGATCCTGACTGCATCAATCCCGGAGGTGAGAGACCGGCTGGAAGCCTACTTCTGGATCGTACCGCTGGTCTTTACCTCCTCCGCCGTTCTTTCCTACGGGATCCAGAAGCTCTACAGCCTATGGTCCCTTCTGACCGCCGCGCTTGGCCGTTGCTTCCGCAGACCAAAGGTATGACGCGCTCCGCCCCGTTTCTTTCCGCCCGAATGAAAGGTGAAATTTGAAAAGGATCGGGCATTTTCAACTTTCAACACAAAAGGAGCCTCTTATGTTTCTTCCCATTTCCAAAAAAGATATAAAGGCCCGGGGCTGGGACCAGTGCGACTTCGTCTACGTGATCGGCGACGCCTACGTGGACCACCCCTCCTTCGGCCACGCCATCATCTCCCGGGTGCTGGAGCACGCGGGCTATAAGGTGGGTATCATCTCCCAGCCCGACTGGAAGGACCCGGCGTCCATCGACGTCCTGGGCCGGCCCCGGCTGGGCTTTTTGGTCATGGGCGGGAACATGGACTCCATGGTGAACCACTATTCCGTCTTCAAGCACCACCGCAAAACCGACGCCTACACCCCCGGCGGGGTCACGGGCAAGCGCCCCGACTACGCCACGGTGGTCTACTGCAACCTGATCCGCCAGCGCTACAAGGACGTTCCCATCATCATCGGCGGCATGGAGGCCAGCCTCCGCCGCCTGGCCCACTACGACTATTGGAGCGACAAGATGAAGCGCTCCATCCTCCTGGACTCCCAGGCGGATCTGCTGCTCTACGGCATGGGGGAGCGCTCCATCGTGGAGGTGGCCGACGCCCTGAACGCGGGCCTCTCCGTGAAGGATCTGAGCTTCCTGGACGGCACGGTCTACCGCTCCAAAACCGTCGATCAGGTGGTGGACGGGATCACCCTCCCGGACTGGGAGACGGTCAAGGCCGACAAGGCCGCCTACGCCCGCTCCTTCTACACCCAATATCTGAACACGGACCCCTTCACGGCGAAGCCCCTGATCGAGCCCTACGGGAAGGAGTACGTGATCCAGAACCCGCCCCAGAAGCCTCTGACGGAAGCGGAAATGGACGAGACCTACGATCTGCCCTACGAAAACGCCTACCACCCCAGCTATGAGAAGCTCGGCGGCGTGCCCGCCATCAAGGAGATCAAGTTCTCCCTGACCTCCAACCGAGGCTGCTTCGGCGGCTGCTCCTTCTGCGCCATCACCTTCCACCAGGGCCGGATCATCCAGACCCGCAGCCACGAATCCATCCTGCGGGAAGCCGAGCGCATGACGAAGGACCCGGACTTCAAGGGCTATATCCACGACGTGGGCGGCCCCACCGCCAACTTCCGTCTGCCCGCCTGCGAAAAGCAGCTCACCAAGGGCGTCTGCGCAGGCAAGCAGTGCCTCTTCCCCAAGCCCTGCCGGAACCTCCGGGCGGACCACTCGGACTATGTGGAGCTCCTGCGGAAGCTCCGGGCCCTGCCAGGGGTGAAAAAGGTCTTCATCCGCAGCGGCATCCGCTTCGACTATCTGCTGGCGGACAAGGACGATACCTTCTTCCGGGAGCTGGTGAAATACCACGTCTCGGGCCAGCTCCGGGTGGCTCCGGAGCACGTTTCGGACCGGGTCCTCGACCTGATGGGCAAGCCCCGGAACGCGGTCTACGAGCGCTTTGTGGAGAAATACAAGACCCTCTGCGCGAAGATGCACCTGGATCAGTACGTGGTTCCCTATCTGATGTCCTCCCATCCCGGCTCCCGGCTGGAGGACGCGATTGCTCTCGCGGAGCACGTCCGGGACATGGGCTACATGCCCGAGCAGGTCCAGGACTTCTACCCCACCCCCTCCACCATCTCCACGGTCATGTACTACACCGGCCTGGACCCCCGGACCATGCAGCCGGTCTACGTGGCGAAGGATCCCCGGGAGAAGGCCATGCAGAGGGCCCTGATCCAGTACCGGGACCCCAAAAACTACGCCCTGGTCCACGAGGCCCTGACCCTCTGCCACCGGGAGGACCTGATCGGAACAGGACCGAAATGCCTGATCAGGCCGCGGAAAAAATCAGCGGCAAAGCAGGAAAAAAGTAAGAAGTACCAGGTATAAACAGCAGGAAAAAGGCGCTGGCCCGCTCTCGGGTCAGCGTCTTACATATTCCTTGATTTGACTATATGCCTGTTCGCCGCGGCTTTTGGATAAGCGGATCACGAAAAGCCTGCCCCGGTTGTGAAGACGGTACTGCCAGACAAATCGCTCTGTAAATTCTCCGCAGCCCCGCAGCCGGAGCAGCAGCGTCGCGCCAAACACAGACTCAAAAATCTTCACATCCCACAGCTCGCTGCGGGGGATCGTTTTGGTCCGTCTGCCTGTTCCGAGAACGGCGTCAGGCTGTACTCCCCTGGCAAGCTGTTCCGTGATGATCTCCGGCTCAAACTCGTCCGGGAAGCCGCGCAGGGAGGGAATGCTGTCTCTCTCCTGCAGGGGAGATTCATCTTTTATCCAATGCGCGTGCGGAGGGGCCTGCTGGAGAGGAAGGATATTGAAATAAAACAACCATCCTCCATACCACCAGAGGATCTGAAGCTCCCGGTCCGTAAACTCATAGACTTTATATAAGCCCAGCAATGCCGAGCACGCCAGGAAAATGACTCCGGCTCCCGCTGCGGAGAGGACCAGCGCCAGCGCGTCGTTGATGCTCTCGGAGAACAGCCGCAGAATGATGCTATGAAGATAGATGCGAAGCAGAGAAAAAGGGAACAGGAATGAAGCGAAGCTCAGCAGAATGCGGATCGGCTCCCGGAGGCAGCGCACCTTGAAGTACATCTTATTTTTCTTCGAGGATTTTGTTCAGCTCCTGCATGAAGCTGTGGATATCCTTGAACTGGCGGTAGACGGAGGCGAAGCGGACGTAGGCCACCTCGTCCAGGCTCTTGAGCTTCTCCATGACCTGCTCGCCGATGAACTCGGTGGTGATCTCCCGCTCCAGGGAGTTCTGGACCAGGGACTCGATCTCGTTCACCGCGTTTTCCAGGTCCTGCATGGAGACGGGGCGCTTCTCACAGGCCCGCAGCATGCCGTTCATGATCTTATTGCGGTCAAAGGGCTGGCGGCTGTTGTCCCGCTTGACGACGATGATGGGCAGGCTCTCCACGGTCTCGTAGGTGGTAAAACGCTTCTGGCAGTTCAGGCATTCCCGGCGGCGGCGGATGCTGGTCCCGTCCTCGGAATGGCGGGAGTCGACAACCTTGCTCTCCTGGAACCCGCAGTGCGGACACTTCATATGGTTCTCCCCCTTGCACAGTGATACTATATGTATAGATTATTATACCAAATTCGCCCGACGCTGTCCAGTGCTTTTTTTCGAAAATTCGGATTTGTCGCTCCGTAGGGGCCGAACTCGAAGAGTCACGAAGTATGCCCACATCGGCCCTATCCCGTATCGGTGTGAGGGCCGATGTGGGCATCGGCCCCTACGAAAGAAAGATCCTGACAAATCCCGATTCTGGTTATCGGCTTAACTCAGCAAGGCACAAGATTTAGTTGCAGGAGGAAACGGCAAGGACCAGGCGGTCAAAGATCTGTCCGTGGAAACTCCTGCGGTTGAACCTGTAGCAGAACTCGCTGAGATA
>JAFYAB010000148.1 GCA_017540945.1 Oscillospiraceae bacterium
CATGGCCGAACTCACCCCCATGATGAAGCAATATAAGGAGATCCACGCCCAACATCCGGACTGTCTGCTCTTCTTCCGCCTCGGGGATTTCTACGAGATGTTCGACGAGGACGCGAGGATCGCGTCGAAGGAGCTGGATCTGACCCTCACCACCCGGGACCGGGGCAAGGCCGAGGAGGAGCGCACCCCCATGTGCGGGGTGCCCTACCACGCCGCCGAGGGCTACATCGCCCGCCTGGTGAGCAAGGGCTACAAGGTGGCCATCTGCGAGCAGATGGAGGACCCGGCCCTGGCCAAGGGGCTGGTGGACCGGGATATCATCCGCATCATCACCCCCGCCACGGTGGTGGAGAGCTCCATGCTGGAGGAGGGCAGCAACAACTACTACGCCTCCCTCTGCCGGAGCGCCGAGGGCATCGGCGTGGCCCTGATCGACGTCTCCACGGGCGAGGCCTGCGCCACATTCTCCGACGGGGAGGACGCCCGGGACAAGGCCTTCAATGAGCTGGGCCGCTTTGCGCCCAAGGAGCTGATCGTGGACGAGGAGCTGGCCCAGGGCAAGGGCTTCGCCCTGGACGTGCAGCTGCGGCTGCGCTGCCCGGTGAACGTGGGCAGGCGCGGGCTCTATGAGGACGAGGCCGTAAACGCCGCCCTGGCGGCTCAGTTTGCCGATCAGGACCTCTCGGCCCTGCCCCTGCCGGTGCGCCTGGCCCTGGGCGCCCTGGTCCAGACCCTCCGCTCCCTGCAAAATAGCGATCTCAGCCATGTGCGTCACGTGGATTACTATCTCTCCGGCCGCTATCTGGAGCTGGATCTCACCGCCCGCCGCAACCTGGAGCTGACCCAGACCCTCCGGGGCAAGGAGAAGAAGGGCAGCCTGCTCTGGGTCATGGACAAGACCAAAACCGCCATGGGCTCCCGGATGCTCCGGGCCTGGATGGAAAAGCCCCTGCGGAACCCCAACGAGATCCGTCGGCGGCTGGAGGCGGTGAAGGAGCTGAAGGAGGCCACCCTGCCCCGGCAGGAGCTGCTGCTGGCCCTGAAGACCGTCACCGACCTGGAGCGGGTCACGGCCCGGATCGTCACCGGCCTGGCCAACGCCCGGGATCTGGTCCAGCTGAGTCAGGGCAGCGCCAGTCTGCCCGATCTCAAAGCGAAGCTGGGAGCCTTCCAAAGCTCCATGCTGGCCGTGATCACCGGGGAACTGGACGAGCTGGACGATCTGCGCCGGGCTGTGGACGAGACCATCGCCGACGAGCCCCCCTTCTCCCTGCGGGAGGGCGGCATCATCCGCCCCGGCTGCAGCGAGGAGGTGGACCGGCTGCGGGATATCATGTCCGGCGGCAAGGGCACCCTGGCCCGGATCGAGGCCGAAGAAAAAGAAAAAACCGGCATCAAAAACCTGCGGGTGGGCTACAACCGGGTCTTTGGCTACTACATCGAGGTGGCCAAGGGCCAGGTGGACCTGGTCCCCGCCAGCTACATCCGCAAGCAGACCCTGGTGAACGGCGAGCGCTACATCACCCAGGAGCTGAAGGAGCTGGAAAACACCATCCTGGGCGCCAAGGACCGGGTCAACGCCCTGGAATACGAGATTTTTACAAGGCTGCGGGAGCAGCTGGCGGCCAACGCCGCCCGAATTCAGCAGAGCTCCCGGGCCGTGGCCGCGGCGGACGTGCTGGTCTGCCTGGCGGAGCTGGCGGTCCAGAACAATTACTGCATGCCGGAGGTGGACCTCTCCACCTCCATTGAGATCACAGCGGGCCGCCATCCCGTGGTGGAAAAGACCCTGCGGGATTCCCTCTTCGTTCCCAACGATACCGCCATAGACGGCAAGCGGGAGCGGGTGGCCGTCATCACCGGCCCCAATATGGCCGGCAAGTCCACCTATATGCGGCAGGTGGCCCTGATCGTGCTGATGGCCCAGATGGGCAGCTTCGTTCCGGCCTCCGCGGCCCGGATCGGCGTGGTGGATAAGATCTTCACCCGCATCGGCGCCTCCGACGACCTGGCCGCAGGCCAGTCCACCTTCCTGGTGGAGATGTCGGAGATGGCGGACATCCTCAAAAACGCCACCCCCAGGTCCCTGCTGATCCTGGACGAGATCGGCCGGGGCACCGCCACCTACGACGGCATGGCCATCGCCCAGGCGGTGCTGGAGCACGTGGGCGACCCCCTGCGCCTGGGCTGCAAGACCCTCTTCGCCACCCACTATCACGAGCTGACGGAGCTGGCCGGGACCCACCCGGAGATCCGCAACTACAACATCTGCGTCAAGCGCCGCAGGGACGAGATCGTCTTCCTGCGGAAGATCGTCCCCGGCGTGGCGGACGGCAGCTACGGCGTGGAGGTGGCCAAGCTGGCGGGCATGCCCGCCCGGGTGGTCAAACGAGCCCGGGAGATCCTGGCCGAGCTGGAGGAAAAGGGCCCCAGCCGGATCCTGGTCCCCGTCCAGGCTCCCCCGGGCCTGGAGCTGCCCCTGGCCCAGACGGCCCTGGGAGACCCCGCCGCCGAGGAGATCAAAAAGCGCCTCACCGAAACCACGGTGGAAACCATGACGCCCATAGAAGCGCTGAACCTGCTGTACGAATTAAAGCAGCTGCTGTAAGCCGTAGGGGCCGATGCCCACATCGGCCCTTCTTCCGAATTCCATGACCAACGAGGGCCGATGTGGGCATCGGCCCCTACAAAAGGAGGTGCTCTCATGCCGAAAATCATACAGCTTGACCCGCATCTGGCAAATCTGATCGCCGCCGGCGAGGTGGTGGAGCGGCCTGCCTCCGTGGTGAAGGAGCTGGTGGAAAACGCCGTGGACGCCGGCGCAAAGACGATCACCGTCGAGCTGCAAAACGGCGGCATGAGCTTCCTGCGGGTCAGCGACGACGGCTGCGGCATGGGCCGGGAGGACGCGAAAACCGCCTTCCTCCGCCACGCCACCTCCAAGCTCCGGACCAAGGAGGATCTGGAGGCCATCGGCACCCTGGGCTTCCGGGGCGAAGCCCTGGCCGCCACCGCCGCCGTCAGCCGGGTGGATCTGCTGACCCGGACCGCCGAGGACCTGGAGGGCACCCACCTGCGGCTGGAGGGGGGCAAGCTTTTGGCCTGCGAGGCCGCCGGCTGTCCCGTGGGCACCACCATTGTGGTGCGGGACCTCTTCTTCAATACCCCCGCCCGGATGAAATTCATGAAGCGGGACACGGTGGAGGGCTCCGCCGCGGCCTCCGCCCTGCAGAAGCAGGCTCTGGCCCATCCTGAGATCAGCTTCCGTCTGATCAAGGACGGCCAGCCCCAGTTCCAGACCCCCGGCGACGGAGATCTGCTGGCCGCGATCTACGCGGTGCTGGGCCGTCAGGCCGCCGGGGAGATGATCCCCGTGGACAGCCGCTGGGAAAAGCTGGGCGTCAGCGGCTACGTCTCCAAGCCCACCGCCACCCGGGGCACCCGCGCCAGCCAGATCTTTTTCGTCAACCGCCGCTATATCCGCTCCAAGACCCTGACCGCCGCCCTGGAGGAAGCCTACCGCAACCAGCTGATGACCGGCCGCTTCCCCTCCTGCGTGCTGAATCTTTCCATGCCGCTCTCCGCTGTGGATGTGAACGTCCATCCCGCCAAAACCGAGGTCAAGTTCCTCAACGAGCGGGAGATCTTCGACTGCGTCCACTACGGCGTCCTGGGGGCGCTGAACAAGGCCCCGGGGCAGGTGCCCTTTGCGTTCCGGGATCAAGGATCAGGGAGCAAGGATCAGGGGAGCGCCAGTCACCAGTCATCAGGGGAGAATACACCTGCCCGTAGGGGCGGCTCTTACCCGCAGGGTGAGCCGCCCGCTCCGCCGCAGGCGGAGACCCCGGAAAAGGAAAACCGTTTCTTCAAGGCCATGTCCGCGGAGGAATACCGCAAGGCCGCCAAGCCCCAGGTCCACACCCTGACCCGCTGGGAGTACGAGCAGATGACCAAGGCGCTGGACAAGCGCCCCATGCCCGCTCCCAGCCAAGCCCTGCAAAACGCCGTCCAAGCCGCGCCTCTGAACAGCCCCGTGGCGCTGCCAGACCATGAGGAGGCCGCAGGCAGCAGGCAGCAGGCAACCGGGACGCCCGCCTGCAGCGGCGCACAGTGTGCGCCACCGCTTCCCCGCTCTGACGAGTCGCCGGTCAGTCACCAGTCACCAGCGGACGATCCCCAGGCCTTGGAACAATTCTCAATTCGCCCCGACGCCTCCCTTCCTCTGGAGGGCGTCGCGCAGGCCCCCGGCTTCCGCTACATCGGCGAGCTTTTCCGGACCTATCTGCTGGTGGAGCAGGGCGACGAGCTGATCCTGATCGACAAGCACGCCGCCCATGAGCGCATGAATTTTGAGCGCCTGCTGGCCCAGGGAACGCAAATCCTCGGCCAGACCCTTCTGCAGCCCCTGGCCTGCCCCTTCGACCGGGAGGAGGCCGCGCTGCTGCTGGAGCATCGGGAGCTGCTGTTGAGCCTGGGCTACGATCTGGACGACCTGGGCCAGGGCGACCTGCTGCTGCGGCAGATCCCCTCGGATATCCGGGAATCCGACGCCGCCGCCACCCTCTCCGAGATCGCCTCCCACCTTCGGGACGGCCGCCTGGACAGCCCCCAGCGCCTGCGGGACGAGGCCCTGCACAGCATCGCCTGCAAGGCCGCCATCAAGGCCGGCTTCGTCACCGACCCCGCCGAGCTGCAAAAGCTGGCGGAAACCGTTCTGACGCGGGACGACCTGAAATACTGCCCCCACGGCAGACCGATCTGCACCTTTATTACAAAAAAACAGATTGAGAAGCAGTTCAAGAGAATCACATAAAAAAGTAAAAAGTGAGAAGTAAGAAGTAAGAATTATCTGTTTCCGGGAGGGATTCTTTTGATTCGGGAAAAAGCATTTCGTTTTTCTGTTCGTATTGTGAAGCTTTCCCAGTATTTGGAACAGGAACATAAGGAATACGTTCTGTCTAAGCAAATCAAAAGAAGTGGGACGAGTATTTGTGCCAACGTATCAGAGGCAAAACGCGGACAAAGTCGTGCTGATTTTCTTTCCAAAAATGCAATTGCATTGAAAGAGGCCGCAGAAACAGAATACTGGCTTCGGCTCCTCCATGAAACAGGCTATCTGACCGACAAAATGTTTGAGTCGATGTATGCCGACTGTACAGAATTAACCCGTATTCTGTCAAGCATTGTTCTCACAACAAAGACAACTCCCCCGGCCACGAAGTAATTCATAATTCATACTTCTTACTTCATACTTGAGGATAACATTATGAAAGACCTGATTTGTATCGCCGGTCCGACCGCCTCCGGCAAGACCGGCCTCGCCGTTGCGCTGGCGAAAAAACTGGACGGCGAGGTGGTCTCCTGCGATTCCATGCAGATCTACAAGGGCATGGACCTGGGCACCGCCAAGCCCACTGCCGCCGAGATGGACGGGGTGCCCCACCACCTGCTGGACGTGGCCGAGCCCGGGGAGGACTTCTCCGTGGGCCGCTATGTAAAGCTGGCGGACGCCGCCATCGCCGACATCCACAGCCGGGGCCGGACCGCCATCGTCTGCGGGGGCACGGGGCTCTACATGGACAGCCTCATCAAGGGCGAGACCTTCGCCGCTCCCTCCCGGCCCGCCCAGCGGGAATACGTGGAGCACATCGCAGAGGAAAAGGGCATGGCCTACGTCTACGAGATGCTGCGGGACGCGGACCCCGAGACCGCCGAAAAGCTCCACCTCTCGGACCGGAAGCGCATCATCCGGGCCCTGGAGGTCTTCCTGATCACCGGGATGCCCCTGTCCTGGCACAACGAGCAGTCGAAGCACCGGCCCCCCAAATACGATCCGGCCTGGATCGGCCTCAACTTCCGGGACCGGGCCAAGCTCTACGCCCGCATCGACGCCCGGGTGGACGAGATGCTGGAGCAGGGCCTGGAGGCCGAGGTCCGGACCCTGCTGGACAAGGGCGTGGACCCGAAGACCACCGCCATGCAGGCCATCGGCTACAAGGAGATGGCCGCCGCCCTCCGGGGGGAATGCACGGCGGCGCAGGCCGCGGACCGGATCAAGCAGGCCTCGCGGAATTACGCCAAGCGCCAGCTCACCTGGTTCCGCCGCAGCGAGGCCATCAACTGGCTGTACGTTGATGAGACGCCGGACCTTTTGTCCGCGGCTCTGCGTTTGCTTTGAATTTAGAATTGAAAGTTGAGAATTGAGAATTAAATGTGTTTTGCAGATCGCGATCTGCAAAACTCCGATAATTCTAAATTCTACATTCTCAATTCTCAATTCTGAAATCTAACTGCTTTCGACAAAGCAAACGTGTTACCATGGACCTTACCATCTTACATAGAAACGAGGTATGTCCCATGGCAAACGAAAGCTTACAGGACCAGTTCCTGAACGAAGTACGGAAAGAACGTCAGCTGGTGACGGTTTTCCTGATGAACGGCTTTCAGATGAAGGGCGTGATCACGGGCTTTGACAGCTTTGTGGTCACCCTGGTCTCCGAGGGCCGCCAGCAAATGATCTATAAGCACGCGATCTCCACCGTGGTGCCCGGCCGCCCCGTGCGGGTCGGCTGAAGCTGCAGGGCGCAAGGCGCGAGGTCCAAGCCGCAGGCTGCGAAAGAGAAATCCTTGCGCCTTGCCCCTTGAACCTTGAACCTTGCCCCTGGGCAGGCCCCCTCCGGGAGCGCGTGCAAAGGAGGGTGCCCCCTATGAAAGGCGACAAATTCATGAAGATCATCGTCGTCACCCTGCTCTGCGTGGTGGCCTGCTATCTGATCTTCTCCGTCACCCGCTTTTCGGGCGACGGCTTCACGACCTATAAGGCGGTGCGCTATGAAGTCGGCGATGGGATCTCCACCTCCGGCTTTCTGGTGCGTTCCGAGCGGCCTCTGCGAGCCGACTCCGGTCTGATCGTGGTTCCCACCCGCGGCGAGGGCGAGAAGGTGGGCAAGGGCCAGATCGTGGCCGCCGTCTACCACGACGAGGCCGCCAAGCGCCGCCAGGCCCGGATCAACGAGCTGGAGGAGGAGCTGGCCCAGATGAAATACGCCCATTCCTTCTCCGGCGCCGCCGCGGAATCCGCCACCCTGGACGCGGACATTCTCATGCTGATGAATCAGATCACCCTCTCCGCGGCCCGGCGGGAATACGCCGCCGCGGACAAGAGCGCCGAGGCCGTCAAGCCCTGCGTTCTGCGCCGCTGCATCAACAACGCAGACGCCGAGGCCCTCTGGGACCGGATCAAGTCCGCCCAGGCGCAGCTGGATGAGCTCAGCGCCGAGGCCCGGGCGGAATCCGGCTCCGTCACCGCCCCGGTCTCCGGCTATTTCTCCGGCATGGCCGACGGCTATGAGGAGGAGCTGACCCCCGAGCTCCTCGAGACCGCCAACGTGGACACGCTGAGCCGTTATCTGGGTCTGAGCCGCCGGGAGACCGACGCCTTCGGCAAGCTGGTCACCTCCCAAAAGTGGTACTTCGCCGCCATCGTGCCCAGCCGGAACGTGGCGGAGCTGGAGCTCGGCGATAAGGTGGAGGTCAGCTTCGCCTATGACTTCTTCCAAAGCGTGGAGATGAAGGTGTCCCGGATCAGCAGCCCCGACGAGGACCGCTGCATCCTGGTGCTGTCCTCCGAATCCTATATCCAGGAGGCCGTGTCCTCCCGGAACCAGACCGCGGATCTGGTTTTCGCGGACCGCACCGGCCTGCGGGTGCCGAAGACCGCCATCTATGTCAGCGAGGACGGCAAGAGCGGCGTTTACGTGCTGGAGGGCGCGGAGGCCAAGTGGAAGGATATCGACATCCTCTACGACAACGGCGACAGCTTCATCGTCGCCCTGGACAAGTCCAGCACGAAAAACCTCTGGCCGGAGGACGAGATCATCCTCACCACCGGAGAGATCTACAACGGAAAGGTCATGGTAAAATGAGCATTGCTGAAAACGTTTCCGCCCTGCGGGCCAGAATGGAAGCCGCCGCCCGGGCCGCCGGCCGGGATCCCGGAGAGATCCTGCTCTGCGCCGCCACCAAGATGAACGACGCCCAGCGCGTCAGGGAGGCCGTGGCCGCCGGGGTGGACTGCTGCGGGGAAAACCGGGTCCAGGAGCTGGCTGAAAAGCAGCCCCAGGGCGCCTACGCGGGCAGGCCCGTCCACTTCATCGGCCATCTGCAGACCAACAAGGTCAACAAAGTGGTGGGCAAGGTGGATCTGATCCAGTCCGTGGACCGGATGGAGCTGTTGGAGGCCGTGAACCAGGCCGCCCTCCGGCTGGGTCTGCGGCAGGATATCCTCTTTGAGGTCAACATCGGCGCCGAGCCCCAGAAGGGCGGCTTCACTCCCGAGCAGACCCTGGACCTGGCCGGACAGATGGGTCGCTGGCCCGGCGTGCGGCTCCGGGGCCTGATGGCAATTCCTCCCATTTCCGAAAAAAAGGGCGATAATTGTAAATATTTTGCGAAAATGCGAAATCTTTATATTGACATTGCAGGGAAAAAATACGATAATGTATCCATGGTGTGTCTGTCTATGGGCATGAGCGACGACTTTGAAGACGCCATTGCAGAGGGCAGCACCATGATCCGCGTGGGCACCGCCATCTTCGGGCCCCGCCGCTACGCCTGAAAGATTTAATATACACATATACAGGAGGAAGCCTTACCATGGGACTGATGGACGAACTCAAGAAGCTGACCCGCCCCTACAACGAAGAGGACATGGACGAATACGAAGACGACGATTACGGCGTCGACGATCTGGGCAATGAGCCCGAACCGGAACCCGCTCCCCGCCGCTCCGCGTTCTCCGCTCCCGAGGCCAGCCACAACACTGCGAGCCCCAACCGCCGCAGCGGACCGGCCAAGGTCGTGAATCTGAATAACAACTCCGCCATGCAGGTGATTTTGGTGAAGCCCGACCGCTTCGACACCGTATCCGAGATCGCCGATCATCTGCGGGACAAGAAGGCCATCGTGCTGAATCTGGAATCCACCAACAAGGACGTGGCCCGCAGGCTGGTGGACTTCCTCTCCGGCGTTGCCTACGCCCTGGACGGAAAGATCAAGAAGGTCGCCATTTCCACCTACATTCTGACCCCCTACAACGTCGAGATCGTCGGCGATCTGGTGGAGGAGCTGGAGAACAGCGGCGTTTACTTCTAAGCCCTCCCCAGGGGCCGATGCCCCCATCGGTCCAAACGACGGCGTGACCGAACAGACACAGAAAGGAAGCGGCATACTATGCTGACACCCCAGGATTTACAGGAAGTCTCCTTTGAGAAGGCCAAGCTCGGCGGCTATGTGATGAAGTCCGTGGACGAGTTCCTGGAACCGCTGATGGACGATTATGTGACCCTCTACAAGGAAAACGCGGTGCTCAAGAGCAAGATGCGGCTCCTGGTGGAGCGGCTGGAGAGCTACCGCGCCAACGAGGCCACCATGAAGGCCGCCGTGGAGCAGACCCAGAAGCAATGCGACGAGATGCTGGCGGACGCCCGCCGCCGCAGCGACGAGCTGGTGGAAAAGGCCAGCCGCGAGGCCAAGGCCCTGGACGAGGAGGCCGTCGCCGCCGTGGAGACCGAGCGGCTGCGCCGGGCCAAGGAGGCCACCGCCGATTTCGTGCAGGCTGTGGAGGCCCAGATCGCCCGGCAGCAGCAGGCTCTGGAGGCCATCAAGTCTTTGGATCTGCCCGTCCGGGAATACACGCCCAAGTCCGGCCGCAGGGCCTATGACTACGAGGCGGAGAAGGACGAGCCCCGGGTCCGCCCCGAGCAGCCCGAGCCCCCGAAGACCGAGAACGCCGAGGACATCGCCGCCCAGATCGAAAAGAGCGTGGCGGACATCACCGGCGAGCCCTCCCCCCGGCCCAAGCCGGATCTCAACGCGCCCACCCGGGTCATGCCCGTGCTGGATGAGCGCACCACGGCGAAGTTCGCCAACCTGAAGTTCGGGAAGAACTATCAGCCGTAGGCCCTTCGGTCAGGGATCAGAGAACGGGGGATGCGGATTCTTCGCTTCGCTCAGAATGACAAATTCGAGGCGTTTCCCCCGTAGGGGCCGATGCCCACATCGGCCCTCCCCCCGGGCTTGCAGCAGGGCCGATGCAGGCATCGGCCCCTACGAACTGAATATCCTGCATTGAAGGGAACGTGCATTTCGTACCGAAGCACAGAGAGCCGCCGGTTGGTGTAAGGCGGCGTGAAGGCGTTTTGCGGATCCTCCCCGAGCACCCTGCCGAACGGGAAACCAAGTAGATCAGGGCGTTTCATGGGCGTTACACCATGTACGAGCGGCCATAGGATCCCTATGGCAACGAGAGTGGTACCGCAGAGGGAGTCCCCCTTTGTCTCTTGAGAGACAAGGAGGGACTCCCTTTTCATGGAGAATTCCATCAAAAAACTATGTCGTATCAGGAGGTTCGGATGGACAAGATTATATTAAAATGTGACGTCTGCGGCGGGACGCTGACCATGCAGGGCGGCGGCCAGGGCGCAGTCTGCGAATACTGCGGCATGAAGTACGCGATCCCCCGGCTGCAGGAGAAGGTGCAGGAGATCCGGGGCACGGTGAAGGTCGAGGGCGTCGTGAAAACGGAGAACTCTGATTTTGAGATCAAAGCCGGCACCCTCCGCCACTATCACGGAAAGGAAACTACGGTTGCCGTCCCGGAGCATGTGAAGGAGATCGGATCAGGCTGTTTCGAGCGGATGAAGTATCTGACCTCCGTTTCTCTTCCCCGTGGGTTGACTGAGATCGGAGTTGGTGCCTTCGGAGGCTGTACCGGTCTGACGCAGCTCTCGCTTCCGCAGGGGTTGACGACGATTGGGTCTTATGCCTTCGAAGGCTGCACCGGGCTGACGCAGCTCTCGCTCCCGCAGGGGTTGACTGAGATCGGACCGAAAGCCTTCTATGGCTGCACCGGGCTGACGCGGCTTACGCTTCCACAGGGGTTGAAGGCGATTGGAGAAGATGCCTTCGAAGGCTGCACCGGGCTGAAAGAAATCATAGTGCCGCCGAGCATATCCCCCAAGGATGACGGATCCTGTTTGCGGAGGGACAAAATCATAATTATTGATCCCATATCGAAAATGTCCGATCATTTTACGAATCCTTCTCCGTGGGTGCAGGGCATATTGAGGTATCAAGACAGATGCCAGCATTGCGGCGGCAACTTTGAAGGGCGCTTCTTCAAAAAATGTAACAGTTGCCATAAGCGAAAGGATTACTGACGCTCCAGTCGCAATCGGAACATCTTCTCAAATTCTCACAAATTCTCAATTTTATAATATATGAAAAACCTTCTGTTTAAGGAGTAAAACAATGGACTACAAAAACACCATCATCACCCCCAAGACCGACTTTCCCATGCGGGGCGGGCTGCCCCAGCGGGAGCCGGGCATGCTCGCCGAATGGAATAAGATCGACATCTATGCCGAGCTGCGGAAGAAGAACGCCGGCAAGCCCCGGTTTGTGCTACACGACGGCCCTCCCTTCTCCAACGGCGATATCCACATGGGCCACGCTCTGAACAAGACCCTCAAGGACTTCATCGTCCGGTCCTATGCCATGCGGGGCTACGACACCCCCTATACCCCCGGCTGGGACAACCACGGCATGCCCATTGAGTCCGCCATCATCAAGAAGAACAAGCTCAACCGGAAGGCCATGTCCGTCCCCGACTTCCGTTCCTCCTGCCGGGACTTCGCCCTGGAGTACGTGGATCGGCAGCGCAAGGGCTTCCAGCGCCTGGGTATCGTGGCGGACTGGGAGAACCCCTATCTGACCATGGACAAGGAGTTCGAGGCCGAGGAGGTCAAGGTCTTCGGCGAGATGTACCGCAAGGGCTACATCTACAAGGGCCTCAAGCCCGTCTACTGGTGCCCCAAGGACGAGACCGCCCTGGCCGAGGCCGAGATCGAGTACCAGGACGACCCCTGCACCACGGTCTACGTCAAGTTCCCCATGCACGACGACAAGGGCAAGCTGAGCCACCTGGATCTGAGCAAGCTCTACTTCGTGATCTGGACCACCACCATCTGGACCCTGCCCGGCAACATGGGCGTCGCCCTCCACCCCGACGAGAGCTACGCCATCGTCAAGGCCCCCAACGGGGAGCTGTACGTCATGGCTGAGGCCCTGATCGAAAAGGTCATGGGCGTCGGCGGCTTCGAAACCTGGGAGCTCCTGGAGACCCATCCCGGCTCCTTCTTTGAGTATATGCTGGCCGATCACCCCTTCCTGCCCAAGACCTCCCTGGTGGTCAACGCCGACTACGTCACCATGGACTCCGGCACGGGCCTGGTCCACACGGCCCCCGGCTTCGGCGCCGAGGACTATCAGACCGGCATGCGCTACGGTCTGGAGCTCATCGTCCCCGTGGACGACCTGGGCCGCCACACCGACTACGCCGGTCCCTACGCCGGTCTGAAGACCGAGGAATCCAACCCCATCATCCTGGAGGACATGCGGAAGAACGGCTCCCTCTTTGCCTCCGAGAACGTGCTCCACTCCTACCCCCACTGCTGGCGCTGCAAGAGCCCCATCATCTTCCGGGCCACTCCCCAGTGGTTCTGCTCCGTGGACTCCTTCAAGGACGAGGCCTGTGCCGCCGCCGAGGCGGTCCGCTGGCTCCCCGCCTGGGGCAAGGACCGGCTCAACGCCATGATCCGGGAGCGCAGCGACTGGTGCATCTCCCGTCAGCGCCGCTGGGGCCTGCCCATCCCGGTCTTCTACTGCAAGGACTGCGGCAAGCCCGTCTGCACGCCCGAGACCATCGCCCGGATCTCCGAGCTCTTCCTGGACCACGGCTCCAACGTCTGGTTCGAGAAGGACGCCATGGAGCTGATCCCGGTCGGCTTCGCCTGCCCCCACTGCGGCGGCAAGGAATTTGAGAAGGAATCCGACACCCTGGACGGCTGGTTCGACTCCGGCTCCACCCACATCTCCTTCCTGAAGCGGGAGAACCCGGAGAACTGGCCCGCCGACGTCTACATCGAAGGCGCCGACCAGTACCGCGGCTGGTTCCAGTCCTCCCTCCTGGTCTCCGTAGGCGCCACGGGACAGGGCTCCCCCTTCCGGACCTGCATCACCCACGGCTGGACCGTGGACGGCGAGGGCCGGGCCATGCACAAGAGCCTGGGCAACGGCGTGGACCCCGCCGACATCGTCAAGGACTTCGGCGCGGACCTGCTCCGGCTCTGGGCCGCCTCCGCCGACTACCACGCGGACGTGCGCTGCTCCAAGGAAATCTTCAAGCAGCTGAGCCAGAACTATCTGAAGTTCCGCAACACCGCCCGCTACTGCCTGGGCAACCTGGACGGCTTTGACGCCAACGAGCTTGTGAAGCCCGAGGACATGCTGGAGCTGGACCGCTGGGCCCTGACCCGGCTGAACAAGCTCATCGAGACCGGCTTCAAGGCCTACGACAACTACGAATTCCACGTCCTGACCCACGCCATCAACGATTTCTGCGTGGTGGAGCTGAGCCAGTTCTATCTGGACATCCTGAAGGACCGCCTCTACTGCGACGAGCGGAACGGCCTGCGCCGCCGCTCCGCCCAGACGGCCATCTATCTGATCCTGGACACCATGGCCAAGCTCTTCTCCCCCATCCTTGCCTTCACCTGCGACGAGATCTGGCAGGCCATGCCCCACCGCGCCGGCGACGACGCCCGGAACGTGCTCTTCAACGACATGAACCGGCCCTTCACGGACTACGCCCTGGACACCGAGACCATGGCCAAGTGGGATACGCTGATCCGGGTCCGCGAGGACGTAAACGGCGTGCTGGAGCAGGCGAGAGCCGACAAGCGTATCGGCAAGGCCCTGGAGGCT
The DNA here is from genome assembly GCA_017540945.1 of Oscillospiraceae bacterium. The sequence continues at coordinate 13,825 of JAFYAB010000148.1, forward strand.
CAGGTCCGGCTCCTGGCCCAGGACGAGGCCGCCAAGGCCGCCCTGAACGCCATCCGCCGCATGGATTTGGCGGAGCTCTTCATTGTCTCCGGCGTCACCGGCGGCACAGACCTGATCCCCGAGACCAAACTCGACGGCGTCACCGCCCAGGGCAGCAACTTCCCCGGCCTGCTGATCACCGTCTCCGAGGCCGACGGCGTCAAGTGCCCCCGCTGCTGGATGCACTCCACCATGGCCAACGCCGAGGGCCTCTGCCCCCGCTGCGCCAAGGTCGTAGAGACCCTGATCTGACCCGCCGCAGTTCGATGTAATTGCGAAACGTTTCCGCCGTAGGGACAAGCATTGCTTGTCCGCCGTGCATAGGGACGCAGGGATAAAGTGACAAGTGACAGGTGACAAGGGACTGTCGTCAGGCCGGGAAGCGCTTCTGAAATAGTCATTGCGCGGCCAGTCCGCACTTTCTCGCGACAGCGAAAAGTAGTGGTCGCGGCAATCCGTACCCCGTTCCCTGGTCGGAGCGGGGGAAATGACCGGCAGATTGCCGGCGCTACAGGCGGGTCTGATGCCTGATGCCTGGTCCCAGAACTCGAAGAGTCACGGAGTATGCCTCATCGGAACGAGGTACGGTGTGGCGCACACTGTGCGCCGCTGCAGGCGGGGCTGTTCCCTTTCCCCTTTCCCCTTTCCCCACCCTGATCCTTGATCCCTGATCCCTGAAAAAAAGGAGGTCCCCATGGAAGAATCCTTTGTTCTCACCAACCGCTGCGTTATGGACGAGCGGACCCTGCGCAGGACCTACGCCCGGATTTTCCGCCCCACCCTGATGCTGTTCTACCTTGGCGCCGGGCTGATCGCAGCCTTTTCCCTGCTGCTGATTCTGCTGCAGGGGACCCTGTCTCCGCTGCCGGTCTTCCTGCTCATCGCCGGAGCCGCCTATCTCTTCATCGGTCTTCGGATGCCGAAGAAGCAGGCCGCCCGCCAGATCCAGCGCTATGAGTCCAGCGGCTCCGACACGAGCCCGGAGGTCGCCGTCTGGTTCTATGAAGACGAGCTCACCGGCCGCCGGGAGGGGATGGAGGAGCTGACCCACATCGCATACAGCAGCATGAAGTCCATTTTCCCGGACAAGGACCGGATCATCCTGTGGACCACGGCGAAGCAGTACGTGGTTCTGGACCCCGCCCGCTTTGAGAACGGCACCGAGGCCGACTTCTGGAAGCTTATGATGGAGAAATGTCCCCTGGCGGTGCCCAAGTCCCTCCGGGCAAAATATGTATAATAGTGAGGCGAAGCCTATGGAGCCGATCCTGTGCAATCGCTGCGAATACAGCGAGGAGCATCTGACCGAGGCCCTGCGGGCACAGACCCAGGAGCTTCAGAAGAAGAAAAACCTGATCCTCGCCATCGCCATCGGCCTGCTTCTGGCCTTTTCCGTCTACACCTGGCTCTCCACCGGCGAGCAGAAATACGTCCTTTACGCCCTGATCTGCGCGGGCATGTACGGTCTGCTGCTTTACACCAATTACAGCCTCCCCCGCCGCACGGCGAAGATCCAGGCCGCCCGCATCCGCGAGAAGAACGGCGGTCTGGAGTTCCGGATCCTGTTCCGGCCTGAGGAGATTGCCATGGTGAGCCCCGGCGGCACGGAAGACGCCCAGGTCCCCTACGCCGAATTTTCCCGGATCCGGCAGACGCCCGGCCTGATTCTGCTCTTTACCGACGAAAAGAAAATGATCCTGCTGGACCCTGAACGCTTCGAGAAGGGAACCGAGGCCGATTTCTGGCGTCTGATGAACGAAAAATGTCCCCGGGCTGTGCCCAAAGCCAAACGAACTCTCTGAAAGGAGCACCAATATGGACAGCGAAGCTTTGAAGGAACCGACCGATTTGACCGAGCCCTCCCTTCAGGACGAGACGCCCGCGGCGGAGCAGGCGCCCGTTCTGTCCAACCATTTTCACTATGACGAGGCCACGCTGAAGAAGACCTATCAGCAGCTTCTGCGGCCCCTCGTTCTGTTCCAGCTGATCTTCGGCGTGATCGCCGTGGCGCTGGCGGCCTATAACTTCCTCAGCCACCGCAACGATCTGTCGCAGAACAACGCCATGATGATGGTCCTGCCTCTGCTGCTGCTGGGCGGCTTCGAGATCTGGCGGGCCCTGCGCTCCGTCCCCCAAGCCGTCAAAAAGACCCTGCAGCAGGCGGAGGTGTCGGAATACGACATCGATCTGCGCTTTGAGGCGGATGGCGCGGTCATCAAGAGCAGCCTGCTGGCCGAGCCCGGTCATATGGCCTACTCCAATTTCCGAAGGGTCAAGCGCTACCAGGATCTGATCCTCATCACCACCGTGATCCGCAAATCCTTTACCCTGGATCCCAGCGGCTTTCAAAACGGCACCGAGGCGGACTTCTGGCGGCTCATGAACGAGAAGTGCCCCCTGGCCGTGCCCAAGTCCCTCCGGGCAAAATATGTATAAAAAGTGAGGCGAAGCTTATGGAGCCGATCCTGTGCAATCGCTGCGAATACAGCGAGGAGCATCTGACCGAGGCCATGCAGAGTCAGATGGGAAAGCGCCAAAGGGGGA
>JAFYAB010000149.1 GCA_017540945.1 Oscillospiraceae bacterium
CAGGCGCGGGCTCCATCGCCGCCTACTGCATGCACATCACCGAGATCGACCCCATGCAGTACGCCCTGATCTTTGAGCGCTTCCTGAACCCGGAGCGGGTCTCCATGCCCGACTTCGACACGGACTTCTGCCAGGAGCGCCGGGGCGAGGTCATCGACTACGTGACCCGGAAATACGGCAAGGACCGGGTGGCCCAGATCGTCACCTTCGGCACCATGGCCGCCCGGGGCGCGGTGCGCGACGTGGCCCGGGCCCTGAACATGAGCTACGCCGAGGCGGACGTGGTGGCCAAGGCCATCCCCAACGAGCTGCACATCACCCTGGAATCCGCCCTGACCAAAAACCCGAAGCTCAAGAATATGTACGACGAGGACCCCAAGGTCAAACGCCTCATCGACACCGCCCGGGACATCGAGGGCATGCCCCGCAACACCTCCACCCATGCGGCGGGGGTGGTGATCACTGCCCGGCCCGTCTCCGACTACGTGCCCCTGGCCCGGAACGAGGATACCATCGTCACCCAGTTCACCATGACCACCATCGAGGAGCTGGGCCTGCTGAAGATGGACTTCCTGGGCCTGCGGAACCTCACCGTGATCGACGACGCGGAGAAGCAGATCCGCCGCCTCGCGCCCGGCTTCTCCATGAAGAAGATCCCCGACGACGATCCCGAGACCTTCGCCATGCTGGGGGAGGGCAGGACCTCCGGCGTCTTCCAGCTGGAATCCACGGGCATCACCGGGGTCTGCGTGCAGATGAAGCCCCAGTCCATTGAGGATATGACCGCCATCGTGGCCCTCTACCGACCGGGTCCCATGGAGTCCATTCCCAAGTTTATTCAGTCCAAGCACCACCCGGAGACCATCTCCTACATCACCCCCCAGCTCCAGCCCATCCTGAACGTGACCTACGGCTGCATCGTCTACCAGGAGCAGGTCATCGAGATCTTCCGCAAGCTGGGCGGCTACACCCTGGGCCAGGCGGACAATATGCGCCGGGCCATCTCCAAGAAGAAGCAGAACGTGATCGTCCAGGAGCGCCAGGCCTTCGTCTACGGCGACCCTGCCCGGGGCATCCCCGGGGCCGTGGCCAACGGGGTCTCCGAGCAGGCCGCCCAGCAGATCTACGACGAGATCCTGGACTTCGCCAACTACGCCTTCAACAAGGCCCATGCGGTCTGCTACGCCAAGGTCAGCTACGACACCGCCTACCTGAAGTGCCACTGGCCCCGGCAGTACATGGCGGCCCTCATGACCTCCATGCTCTCCGACACCGAGAAGGTGGCGGGCTACATCGCCGACTGCCGGGAAATGGGCATCGGCCTGCTGCCCCCGGACGTGAACCGCTCCGAGGACGTCTTCACCGTGGAGGGGGACAGCATCCGCTTCGGGCTCGGGGCCGTCAAGAACATCGGCCGCGGCCTGATCCGGAAGATGTGCGCCGAGCGGGAGGCCCACGGACCCTTCACCGGCATCGCCGACTTCTGCAGGCGGATGGGGGAGACGGAGCTCAACAAGCGGGCGGTGGAAAACCTGATCCGCTGCGGGGCCATGGACTGCTTCGGCCTGCGCCGGAGCCAGCTGCTGGCGGTCTACGAGTCCGTGATGACCTGGGTCAGCAATGAGAGCAAGCGGAACATCGCCGGCCAGGTGAGCTTCTTCGACAGCTACGACGACCGGGAGGCCGAAATGTCGGTCCAGGTGCCGGAGCTGCCGGAGCTGGAGCTCTTCGAGCTGCTGTCCGGCGAGAAGCAGACCACCGGCCTCTACCTCTCGGGCCACCCCATGGACAAGTACCGCAAGGCCCTGGCCCGCACCAAGGCGGTGCCCATCCGCCGGATCAGCGGGGAGGACAGCAGCTTCCGGGACGGGGATATCGTCACGGTCTGCGGCATCGTCCAGACCAAGACCACCAAGGCTACCCGCAACAGCAGCATGATGGCCTATGTGACCCTGGAGGACGACACGGCCTCCATTGAGACCCTGGTGTTTTCGACGGTGCTCGGCCGCTTCGAGCATCTGCTGGAGCCGGGCTCGGCGGTGGCCGTGGAGGCCCGGATCTCCCTGCGGGACGAGAAGCCCACCCAGCTGGTGGCCAACAGCGTGGAGGAGCTGGAGAACTTCGCCAGGACCGGCGGCGCCCCCAAGCGGGCCCTGAACCGGCTGCGGCCCTGCGGCAAGCTCTATCTGAAGCTGCCCTCCGAGGACAGCCTGGAATATCACAAGGCCCGGGCCATCCTGAACATGTTCCCGGGCTCCGTCCCGGCGGTGCTCTACTTCGCCGACACCAAGCTCCGCCGCGGCACCGGCTGCAGCCCCGAGACCGTCATGCTCGACGAGCTCCGCGCCCTTCTGGGCGAGGACGCGGTGGTGGAGAGATAAGTTACAGGTGACAAGTGACAGGTGACAGGTGACAATAAAATGTAGCGCGGGCAATCTGCCCGCAAATCCCTCCCGTAGGGGTCGCTCTTAGCCCGAAGCGCGGGCAATCTGCCCCAAATCCCTCCCGTAGGGGTCGCTCTTAGCCCGAAGGGGTGAGCGACCCGGTATTTGCCGCAGGCAAATCCATGTCTGAAAACAAGCTTCGAGGAACGCACATGATCACGATTCGAACATTTACCCGGGAAGACGCGGAGACGGTCCGGCAAATTCTGTACCCGGATCTGAGCTTAACCGCCGTTTCAGAGCTGATCGACGAATGGAACTCCGGCCTCTGCCGCGGGCGAGCTTTCGAGATATTTGCCGTCCTCTCCGACGAGAGGCTCATCGGCACCGTCTCCCTGTACGAGCACAGCGAACACACGGCCTCTCTCGGCGCGGAGCTGATCCCGGAGGAACGGGGCAAAGGGGCGGCGGCGGAGGCGCTTTCCCATCTGATGCGCTACGCGGCGGAAAAGGGCTATCGCATCCTGTTGGATCAGGTCCGCAGGGATAACGCCGCCAGCATCCGCCTGCATGAAAAGCTCGCCTTCGAGACCGACGGCTATGGATACCGGAATCAGAAGGGCAGGGAAGTCGTCCTGTATCTGAAGCCGCTGTAAACATTCAGAGCGACGGACCTGCCTGGGTGGAAAACCCTGTGGAAACTCTGTGGAAACGATGGGGGAAAGCAGCGGATCAGAGGAACGGACAGGAGCCGCCCGGAAATATTCTCACAGGATATTTCCGGGCGGCGCTTTCTTTTCTGCGGGACCCTGGGCGGAAACCTGCTTATAAGATACAATATTGGGCTCTTGTCGCTGCGCTTCGAGAATAACAACGAGCAGGCCCGCCATCCCGACCAAAGGTTCCCCCTTGAATGTATCACAGAAAAATTCTTTTTTTCAAAAAATTTTCAAAAAGTCTTTGCAGTATCTTGACAAGGGGACCGTTGTGTGCTATAATTGGAGTATCTTAAAAAGGCGCTAAAAACGCCGGAAAGGAGCCCTTCCCATGAAACAAGACAAGCTGCAGCGAGGCCAATTCACCTTCTACGCCTCCTTTTTCGAGTCCGTGGAAAAGCTGCCCAAGAGCCGCAGATACGAGGCCCTGTCTGCGATTATCCGCTTCGGCCTCTACGGCCAGGAGCCCGAGGAGCTGAGCGGATCGGCGGGCGCGGTCTTCGGGGCCGTCCGGCCCAGTCTGGAGACCGGCCGCCGCAAGGCCGCCGCCTGCGTGCTGCGGGGCGGCGCCGCCCTGCTTCCCGACGATGGACAGTAGAAATAGATTAAGATATAGATTAAGATATAGATTAAGATATAGATTAAGATGTAGATCAAGATATAGAGACAGACAGAGAAAGAGGCAGAGAGGGAGATGGATTCTGAGGGGGAGAAGGCGCGTGAGCGCGAAGGGCGCGGGGGCTCTGCTCTCCCGCTCTTCCTGACAGAAAATATGAAAAATGTTTTACAAATCGTAAAAAAAAGCTACACTTTTCGGAACATTTGTGATATACTATATTTTGATGTAATATGGACTTTTGTGACCACATCTTGCGATAAAACGAAAAGGGAACAGTATGAAACGAAAGCTGATCATTCCGATTCTGCTGCTGGTCCTGCTGCTGGCCGGCTGCTACTCCTTTGACAGCGACGATCTCTACGCGCTGCCCCAGCGCTCGAAGGAGTACCGGGAGCTGCAGACCGCGGTGGAGAACGCCCTGGGCGGCGGCAGCTACAGCGCCCCCGTCTCCGGCGCCAACCGGCAGGTCATCCAGCAGGTGGACCTGGACGGAGACGGTCAGGAGGAGGCCCTGGTTTTCTGCAAAATCGAGGGCGAGCGGCCCCTGAAGGTCCTGATCCTCAAGCGGCAGGAGGAGGGCTTTGCCCTGGCCTGCACCCTGGAGGGGGACGGCACCGCCTTCGACTCGGTCCAGTACGCCCAGATCGACGGGCGGCCGGGCCTGGAGATCCTGCTCTCCCGCCGCATCGGCGAGCAGATCCAGCAGTTTCTCAGCGTCTATTCCATGGGCCCCGAGGGCCCCGTGGAGCTGATGAGCGCGGGCTACGCCGCCTACACCGTGCTGGATCTGGACGGGGACGGCCGCTCGGACATCTTCCTGCTGCGGGCCAACGCCGACGGCCCCCGGGCCTTCGCCGAGCTCTACCGCTTCCAGAACCAGGAGCTGATGAAGGACGCCGAGGCCAGCCTCTCCACCGGGGCGGACTCGGTCAAGCGCATGCTCACGGGGCAGATCGCGGCGGGGGTGCCGGCGGTCTTCGTGGCCAGCGCCTACGACGACAGCAATCTGATCACGGACGTCTTCTCTCTGGCGAACAACGTCTTTTCCAACATCACCCAGAACGCCGAGAGCGGCCAGAGCGCCCAGACCGTCCGCAACTACTTTGTCTACTCCACCGACATCGACAACGACGGCGTCATCGAGCTGCCCAACACCCTGGTCCTGCCCGAAATCGAGGGGGACGAGTCCTCCCTGGGCCAGTACCGGATCATCTGGTACAACCTGGGTCTGGACGGCTCCCGCAGCGAGAAAATGAGCACCTATCACAACTTTGCCGAGGGCTGGTTCCTCTATCTGCCCGAGACCTGGTGCGAGAAGCTCTGCGTCACCAAGAGCCGGACGGAGAACGGCCCGCCGGGCACGGAGTTCTTCCTGCTGGAGGAGGGGGAGCGCAGGCAGCTGGCGACGATCTACGCCTTCACCGGCGACCAGGCCCAGAGCCTCAGCGAGCAGGACGGGCGCTTCCTGCTGACCCAGCGGGGCGACGTCTGCTACGCGGCCCTGCTGTCGGAGGAGTCGGGCCTGGACCCGGAGCAGCTCCGGGCCAGATTCAGCTTTATCTCCCTGGATTTGCTGCCGGAAAACGAAAATTGATCCGCGTTACTGAGGAAGAAAGGAAACAGATATGAAGAAAGTACTGATTTTGGAGGACGAGGTCAGCATTCGCAGCTTTGTGGTGATCAATCTGCGGCGGGCCGGCTATGACGCCATCGAGGCGGGCACCGGGGCCGAGGCCCTGGAGAAGCTGCGGGAGAACCCCGACATCGGCGTGGCGATCCTGGACATCATGCTGCCGGATATGGACGGCTTCGAGGTCTGCCGGAACATTCGCGCCACCAACAAGAGCATCGGCATTATCATGCTCACCGCCCGCACCCAGGAGATGGACAAGGTCACGGGTCTGATGACCGGGGCCGACGACTATGTCACCAAGCCCTTCTCCCCGGCGGAGCTGACGGCCAGGATCGACGCCCTCTACCGCCGCATCGGCGGGGATGTGAACGCCGACGCCGAGGTGCTGAGCCAGGGCGTCTTCGAGCTGAACACCCGCAACCGGACCCTGGAGAAGAACGGCCAGCGCATCAAGCTGACCCAGGTGGAGTACGCCATCATGAAGCTCTTCATGCAGAATCCGGGCCGGGCCCTGTCCCGGGAGGACATCCTGAGCTCCGTTTGGGGCCGGGACTACGACGGCGAGCTGAAGATCGTGGACGTGAACATCCGCCGTCTGCGGATCAAGATCGAGAACGACACCGCCAATCCCAGCTTTATCACCACCGTCTGGGGCTTCGGCTATAAATGGGGTGCTTGAGCTTGAAGGACCCGGAACAGAAGCAGGCGAAGCGGGAGGAGAAGCGCAAAAAACGCCGCTTTGCCAGCGGCATCCGCCAGCGCTGGCTGAAAAACATCCTCAGCATCACCGCCGCCATCGTGATCCTGGTGGGCGTGGCCTTTTCCGTGGCCAACGGCTTTTACACCTACACCACCATGCGCTCCGGGCTGGAGGCGGAGGCCGCCACCACCGCGGCCTTCCTGCGAAACTACCTGAACCTGGACTATAACGAGTGCTACGCCTCCTGCGTCCTGCTGGTGCAGAACTATGCCCGCCGGGACCGGCTGGAGCTCCAGTTCGTGGGCAGCCAGGGCGAGGTGCTGGCCTCCTCCTACGGCCTCTTCGCCGAGGAGACCGTCCGTACCTCGGACGTGCCCCAGGCCCTGGACAGCAAGAGCTCCGTTTATTTCGTGGGAGAGAACCCCTCCACCGGGGAGCGCATCATGTCCGTGGCCATGCCCATGATCTACGCCGACGGCCGGGTGGTGGGCGTGCTGCGCTTCGTCACCAGCACCAAAAACGCGGACCGCTTCATCGCCCTGGGCATGGTGATCGCCGTTGCCTTCGCCCTGGGCTCCCTGGCCCTGATCTACTTCAGCAACGCCCTGTATTTCCGCTCCATTCTGGAGCCCGTGGCGGAGATCACCGAGACCGCCAAGCGCATCGCCGCCGGCAGCTACGGCGTCCGGATCCAGAAAAAATATGACGACGAGATCGGCGTCCTGGCGGATACCATCAACGATATGTCCGCCAAGATCGGCCAGTCGGAGCGGATGCAGTCGGAGTTCGTGTCCTCCGTCTCCCACGAGCTGCGGACCCCTCTGACCGCCATCACCGGCTGGGGCGAGACCCTGCTGGAGGGGGAGGCGGACCCCGAGGAGACCAAGCGCGGCATCCAGATCATCCTGGGCGAGGCCCGGCGTCTGACCTCCATGGTGGAGGAGCTGCTGGAGTTCACCCGGATCCAGGACGGCCGCTTCACCCTGAACGTCCGCCTCTGCGACCTGCGCTCCGACTTTGAGGACATGATCTTCATGTACGGCAGCCGGCTGAAGCAGGAGGGCGTCGAGCTGGAATACGAGGAGAACGACGACGAGATCCCCGAGATTCCCTGCGACCCCGAGCGCATGCGCCAGGTCTTTTTGAACATCCTGGACAACGCCGCCAAGCACGGCGGCGAGGGCAAGCGCATCACCGTCTCCATGCGGCTGGAGGGGGATCAGGTGGTGACCCGGATCCGGGACTACGGCCCCGGCATCCCCGAGGAAGAGCTGCCCCACGTGAAGATGAAATTTTACAAGGGCAGCTCCAAGGCCAGAGGCTCCGGCATCGGCCTGGCGGTCTGCGACCAGATCGTGGAGCTCCACGGCGGCAAGCTGACCCTTGAGAACGCCGAAGGCGGCGGCACGCTCGTAACAGTCTCGCTGCCGGTCACGCAATAGAACGCAAAACGAAAAAGTAAAAACGAAGAACTGTGGTATTTTGCAATTTTGCAAATTACAAAATGAAATGTAATTGTTCAGTCGCCCGTAGGGGCCGATGCCGACATCGGCCCTACCTACCGATTTTTGCCTGCAAGCGAGGGCGGATGTGGGCATCCGCCCCTACGACGAAGGGGGCTACTGAATAGATACCATAAAATAAGATGAAATCAAGAACCATCCCCGATTTCATCTGAAAGAAAGGAGGGACATGCTATGCCCAAGGAAAGCTGTCCCGTTGAAAAATTCAAAACAATGATCGGGGGCCAGGCGCTCATTGAGGGCATTATGATGCGGGGCCCCGAAAAGCAGGCCGTGGTGGTCCGGAACCCGAAGGAGGGGCTGATCCGAAAGGTGGAGCCCCTGAAGAAAAAGACCGGGGTCCTGACCTGGCCCCTGATCCGGGGCGTGGTCAACTTCGGCGGAGCGATGATCTCCGGCGTCAAGTCCCTGATGTGGTCCGCCGAGAACTCCGACATGGAGGGGGAGGAGGATGACGCCGAGCCCTCCAAGCTGGACCAATGGCTGGAGAAGAAGCTGGGCAGCGAGAAATTCATGTCCGTGATCGTCACCATCTCCGTGATCCTGGGCCTGGGCTTCTCCATCCTGCTCTTCTTCCTGCTGCCCATGCTGCTGGGAAATCTCTTCCAGCGGCTGACGGGCTGCGGCGTGGTGCTCCAGCATCTGGTGGAGGGGCTGTTCCGCATCGTGATCTTCCTGGCCTATATGATCGGCGTGTCCAGGCTCAAGGATATGAAGCGGGTCTTTTCCTACCACGGGGCGGAGCACAAGACCATCCGCTGCTACGAGGCAAAGCTGCCCCTGACGGTGGAGAACGTGCGGCCCATGACCCGCAAACACCCCCGCTGCGGCACCAGCTTCCTCTTTGTGGTGATGGCCCTGTCCATCTTCCTCTTCACGGTGCTCTCCGCGGTGCTGAACTCCCTGATCCCGGGGCTCGCGGCCCTGCGGGAGGACAGCCGCGCACTCTACAATCTGCTGATGATGGCGATCAAGCTCTTCGTGATGCTGCCCCTGGTGGTCTCCGTCAGCTATGAGATCAACCGCCTGGTGGGCCGCCATGACAACCGCTTCACCCGGATCCTCACGGCCCCCGGCCTGTGGTTCCAGAACTTTACCACCAACGAACCGGACGACTCCATGATCGAAGTGGCCATTGAGGCCCTGGAGCTGGTCCTGCCCGAGGAAGAAGGAGCCGACCAATGGTAAAGACCTACGCCGACCTCTACCTGGACGCCCGCAAGGCCCTGCTGCCCACGGAGGGCATGTACGCGGGGAACATCGCCCGGGAGCTGGTTTGCGCGGCCTCCGGCAAGACCCAGGAGGCCCTGATCGCGGATCGGAATCTCTACGCCTCCGAGGAGATCTGCCTGCGAGTGGAGAACTTTGTCCGCCGTCACCTGACGGGGGAGCCCACGGCCTACATCCTGGGCCAGTGGGATTTCTATGATATGACCCTCACCGTGACGCCGGACGTGCTGATCCCCCGGGACGACTCCATGACCGTCACGGAGCTGGCCATCAAGAAGGCCCTGTACCTGCCCCAGAATCCCCGGATCCTGGACCTCTGCACCGGCTCCGGCTGCATCGGTCTGGCCATCGCCCGGCGGGTCAAGGACGCCAAGCTGACCCTGGGGGACGTCTCCCCCGAGGCCCTGCGGGTGGCGAAGAAGAACGCGGCGGACCTCCACCTGGGGGGCCGCGTCAGCTGCGTCCACGCGGACGCCCTCCAGCCCGCCGCCCCCTTCCTGGGGAAGTTCGATCTGATCGTCTCCAACCCGCCCTACGTCACCACCGCGGAGATGGAGCGGCTGGACCCCTCCGTCAGGGACTACGAGCCCCATCTGGCCCTCCACGGCGGGGAAGACGGCCTGGACTTCTACCGGGCCATCGTCAAAAACTACACCCCCGCCCTCCGTCCCGGCGGCTGTCTGGCCCTGGAATTCGGCCAGGGACAGGAGAGCGCCGTCTGCGCCATCCTGGAGGCCGCCGGCTATCAGATCCTGGAATGGAAGGAAGACAACAGCGGCATCCTGCGGGCCGTGCTGGCGCAGCACGGGCAGGAAGAAAGTGACAAGTGACAGGTGACAGGTGACGAAGGACGCCGTAGGGGCGCTCATCGAGCGCCCGACAAACTGCAAGGAAGAAGTAAGAAGTAATAAGTAATAGCAGATCGAAGCGGAAACTTCTTACTTTTTCCGTAATTGTTCAGTCGCCCGTAGGGGCCGATGCCTACATCGGCCCTACCTACCGATTTTTGCCTGCAAGCGAGGGCGGATGTGGGCATCCGCCCCTACGACGAATGGGGCTACTGAATAGATACCTTTTTCCTTTTTACTTCTTACTTATAGGCTGTTCCACAGATACTGTACTGAATATGGGACACAACCTGATGTAAAATAACACTATCTTAAAACAAGTGAGGTAGATATATTATGGCAACCAAGAAACCGACCTATGAAGCGCCGACGCCGGCCACGGATAAGAAAAAGGCCCTGGAGACCGCCCTGAAGCAGATCGAAAAGAGCTTCGGCAAGGGCGCGGTCATGCGCATGGGCGAGCGGCCCGAGATGAACGTGGAGGCCATCCCCACGGGCTCCCTGGCGCTGGACGCCGCCCTGGGCGTGGGCGGCGTGCCCAAGGGCCGCATCGTTGAGATCTACGGTCCCGAATCCTCCGGCAAGACCACCCTGGCCCTGCACATCCTGGCCCAGGCCCAGAAAATGGGCGGCGAGGTGGCCTTCGTGGACGCCGAGCACGCCCTGGACCCGGTCTACGCCAAGGCCATCGGCGTGGACATCGACTCCATGCTGGTCTCCCAGCCGGACACCGGCGACCAGGCCCTGGAGATCACCGACGCCCTGGTGCGCTCCGGCGCCGTGGACGCCGTGGTGGTGGACTCCGTGGCGGCCCTGGTTCCCCGGCAGGAGATCGAGGGCGAGATGGGCGACCAGTTCGTGGGCCTCCAGGCCAGGCTCATGTCCCAGGCCCTCCGCAAGCTGGCGGGCACCATCTCCAAGACCAACTGCGTCGTCATCTTCATCAACCAGCTGCGCATGAAGATCGGCGTCATGTACGGCAACCCTGAGACCACCACCGGCGGCAACGCCCTGAAATTCTACGCCTCCGTTCGCCTGGATGTGCGCCGGGTGGAGAGCATCAAGGAGGGCGGCAGCGTCATCGGCAACCACGTCCGGGTCAAGGTCGTGAAGAACAAGGTGGCGCCGCCCTTCCG
>JAFYAB010000015.1 GCA_017540945.1 Oscillospiraceae bacterium
CGGGCCACGTCGCGCACCGCGCCCCGGGCGGCCATGGTGCCGAAGGTGACGATCTGGGCCACCCGGTCCTTGCCGTATTTCCGGGTCACGTAGTCGATGACCTCGCCCCGGCGCTCCTGGCAGAAGTCCGTGTCGAAGTCGGGCATGGAGACCCGCTCCGGGTTCAGGAAGCGCTCAAAGATCAGGGCGTACTGCATGGGGTCGATCTCGGTGATGTGCATGCAGTAGGCGGCGATGGAGCCCGCGCCTGAGCCTCTGCCGGGACCCACGGGGATGCCCTGCTCCTTGGCCCAGCGGATGAAGTCCGCCACGATCAGGAAGTAGTCCACGTAGCCCATACGTTCGATGACGCCCATCTCGTAGTCTAAGCGCCGGCGATATTCGTCCGTAGGGGACGATGCCCACATCGGCCCTCCGTACCGTTCCCGGAAGCCCTCCTCGCAGAGCTTTCGGAAATACGTCAGGGAGTCGGAGCCGTCCGGGGCCTCGTAGGCGGGCAGGTGGTAGTGGCCGAACTCAAAGTCCACATTGCAGCGCTCCGCGATCCGGGCGGTGTTCTCGAAGGCCTCGTCCAGCTGGGGAAAGAGCTGCCGCAGCTCCGCCTCGGATTTCACATAGAACTCGTCGCTCTCGAAGCGGAGACGGTTGGGATCGTCCACGGTCTTGCCCATCTGGATGCACATGAGCACGTCCTGGGTGGAGGCGTCCTCCCGGCGCAGATAGTGGGCGTCGTTGGTGACCACCAGGGGCAGCCCCAGCTCCCGGGACAGACGCAGCAGCAGAGGATTGATCCTGGCCTGCTCGGCGATGCCGTGGTCCTGGAGCTCCAGATAGAAGTTGTCGGGGCCGAAGATCCGGCTGTATTCCCGGGCGATCTCCTTCGCGCCCTCGTAGTCGTCGATTTTGAGCCGCCGGGGGATGGCCCCCGCCAGGCAGGCGGAGAGGGCGATCAGGCCCTCGGTGTGCTGCCGCAGCAGCTCCATGTCGATGCGGGGCCGGCCGTAGAAGCCCTCCAGAAATCCCTTGGAGACCAGGTAGCTCAGGTTGCGGTAGCCGGTCTCGTTCTTGCAGAGCAGCACCAGGTGGGCGTTCTCGCTGTCCACCCCGTGGACCTTGTCGAAGCGGGTCCGGGGGGCCACATAGACCTCGCAGCCGATGACGGGCTTGATCCCCGCGGCCTTGGCGGCCTTGTAAAAGTCGATGACGCCGTACATGACGCCGTGGTCCGTGATGGCCACGGCGGTCTGCCCCAGCTCCTTCACCCGGTCCATGAGCTTCCCGATCCGGCAGGCGCCGTCCAGGAGGCTGTATTCTGTATGTAAATGGAGATGTACGAAGGACATACGCTTCTCCTTTCTGAGTTGACAGTTGACAGCTAAGGTGTCGCTTCGCGACGATTTGAATATCTTTGAAACAACGGTGCAGGAGCGCTCACTGAGCGCCCCTACGGCGGGATCTCAGCCTGATTCGTCCGCGGCCAGCTCGCAGAGCTTCCGCAGCCGGTGGTTCAGGGCGGATTTCGTCAGGGGCGGATCGAAGAGCTCCGCCAGCTCCATGAGGTTCGCGTCGGGATTGTTCTCCCGCAGCTCCGCGGTCTGCTTCAGCTTGTCCGGAAGGCTGTCGTACTTCCCCTGCTCCCGGAGGCTGCGGATCGCCGCGATCTGGGCCTGGGCGGCTTCCACCACCTTGGAGGTGTTGGCGTTGTCGCAGTTGACGATCCGGTTGATCTTGTTCTTCATGTCCTTCTCGATCTTGGCCTCCATGACCCCCATGGACGCCACCGGCGCGCCCAGCCAGGCCAGGAAGTCCTCGATGGCCTCGCTCTGCTTGAAGTAGAGGATGGAGCTGCCGTTGCGCATGGCGGCCTTGGGTGCGAAGCCCTGGTCCGAGAGCAGATGCTCCGTCTCCCGGCTGACCTTGTGGTGGTTGGTGGCCAGCTCCAGGTGGTAGCGCTTGACCGGGTCCGTCACGGAGCCGCCGGAGAGGAAGGCCCCCCGCAGGAAGGCCCGGCGGCAGCAGTCCTTTTCCAGCAGGCCGTAGTTCACATGGAGGGTGATGCTCTCCGTGGGGCTGTAGCCGATGGCCTCGAAGATCTTTGTGATCTTCTCCGGGTCGTGAAGCAGAAAGGCGTATTTGGCCCCCTCCTGGCACTCATCGAAGTCCAGGCGGAAGGCCTTGTGGAAGAGCTGGGGCAGCCGGGCGGCAAAATCCGGACTCTCGGTGACCACGCGGATCTGGCTGCCGCTCACGCCGCTGCTGTATAACAGCACCCCGCAGGCCTCCGCCAGGGCGCAGCATTTTTTATTGATGAATTCCCGGCAAAGCTCGGCCTTTGCGTCGGATGAAAAGGACACGGAAACCACCTCCGGCGGTATTGAGAAGTGAGAATTAAGAAGTGATAAGTGAGAATTGAGAAGTGCGGAACAGTTACGCCGTAGGGGGTAGCGCCGCGGGCGGGCGCTCGGTGAGCGCCCCTACGGGCGTTGGCCGCATCTACGGGCGCCGGATGTCCCGGTGGAGGACACGCAGCGGCAGGCCCTCGGCACGGAGGGCCTCCGCCAGGCGGACCGTCATGCTGACGGAGCGGTGCTTGCCGCCGGAGCAGCCCACGGCGATGACCAGGGGCGTTTTCAGGGGGCTGTCGTATTGCTCGTAGAAGGCGATCCGCTGGCGCAGCAGCTCCAGGGTCGTCTCAAAGAAGCGCTCCGCCTCGGGGCTGGAAAAGACGTAGTCCCGGACGGCCTGATCCAACCCGGTCTTATGCTTCAATTCCTCCACCCAGAAGGGATTGGGCAGCCCCCGGGTGCCGATGATGGTATCGGCGTCCGTCGGCACGCCGAAGACGTAGCCGAAGGACATGAGTGTTATTTCATTCATACGATCTCCTCCGTAGGGGCCGATGCCCACATCGGCCCTTGCCCCTTTGATCGGTAGGGCCGATGTGGGCATCGGCCCCTACGGTTCTACAAATCCCGATTTACCAGATCCGGACCTCCGGCTCCAGCTCGATGCCGGAATTTGCCTTGACCCGGTCCCGGACCCGGGCGATCAGGGTCAGCACGTCGGCGCCGGTGGCATGGCCCAGGTTGACCACGAAGCCGGCGTGCTTCTCGGAGACCTGGGCGTCGCCGACCCGGAGGCCCTTCAGTCCCGCCTCCTGGATCAGGGCGGCGGCGTAGCCCCCCACGGGGCGCTTGAAGGTGGAGCCCGCCGAGGGCAGCTCCAGGGGCTGGGAGGCCTTGCGGCGCACCATGAGCTCCCGCATCCGGGCCAGGATTTCCTCCGGGTCCCCGGGGCTCAGGCGGAAGGTCGCCGAGACGATGACCCCGGGCAGGCCTATGAAGGCGCTGCGGCGGTAGCCCAGGCCCATTTCCTCGCCCTCGAAGCGCTTCAGCTCCCCCTCGAGGCTCAGGAAGCGGGCGGAGACGGCCACCTGCACCAGCTCGCCGCCGTAGGCGCCGGCGTTCATATACATGCCGCCGCCCACGGTGCCGGGGATGCCGTGGGCGAATTCCAGGCCCGTCAGCCCATTCTGCATGGCAAAGAGGGCCAGCCGGGCCAGGGGCACGCCGGCCCCGGCGACGATCAGGCCGTCGTCGCGCAGCTCCAGGCCGTCCAAGCCCCGGGTGGAGATCACTACGCCGGGAACCCCCTCGTCCGGGGCCAGGATATTGGTGCCGCCGCCCAGGATCCGGGGCGTGATCCCCTCGCCGCGGCAGAAGGCAAAGACGGCCTGGAGCTCCGCCTCCGTGCGGGGGCTGACCAGGAGCTCGGCGGGGCCGCCGATGCGGAAGGAGCTGTGCTTTGCCAAGGGCTCGGCGGCCAGGATCGGCAGAGCGGGCAGGGCGGCGGAAAAGCGTTCAAGCAGGGTCTCAGTCATAGAAATCGCTCCGTTTTCAGAGATTCCGGGCTTATACACGGGCCCGGGCGTTTTATCTATTATAGCATACCCGGCGGCAATTTGCAAAAGGTTTTTATTTGCGTGTTTCGGCAAGTTGTGGTATAATCGGGGTACGGTTGGGATTTGGCGGAATGCCTTCCCCTTGGGGGGAAGGCTTTGCGGAGAGCAACCCGTAGGGGCCGATGCCTACATCGGCCCTATCCCGTATCGGTGTGAGGGCCGATGTGGGTATACATTCGTGACTCTTTGAGTTCGGCCCCTACGGTGGGAGCTTATCGATATTGCGGGCAGATTGCCCGCGCTACATTCATATTGCCGCGCTACATTCATATTGCCCGCGCTACATTCATATCGCCATATCCCGATTTGACGGAGGCATTTATGATCATTATGATGAACAAGCCCGCCGGGTATCTGACGGCGCGAAGCGATCGGACGCGGCCCACGGTCATGGAGCTGCTGCCCCCGGAGCTGCGGCATCTGCACCCCGTGGGGCGCCTGGATATGGACACGGAGGGGCTCCTGCTGCTGACGGACGACGGGCGGCTGGATCCCCTGCTGCTGCGGCCCGAGGCCCATGTGGAAAAGCTCTATTTCTTCCGGGCCTTCGGGCGGCTGGAGGAAGCGGACTTTGGCCGCATGGCCGCCGGGGTGACGCTGGAGGGAACCGGGGTCCTATCCCTGCCCGCCCGGGCCTGGCTGGAGGGCCGGTCCACCATCGGGGAATGCGAGGCCCTGCTGCCGCCAAAAAAGCACAACCACCTGATGAAGAACCCCCAGCGCCCCGTCACCGCGGGCTGGATCGCCATTCGGGAGGGCCGGAAGCACCAGGTCAAGCTGATGGTCAAGGCCGTGGGCGGACATGTGTTTACATTGAAACGGCTGCGCTTCGGCGGGCTGGAGCTGGACCCGGACCTGGCCCCGGGGGAATACCGGCCGTTGACGGAGGCGGAAATCGCGGCGCTGTTTTTTGACGCAAACCGGGACGCTCCCCCGCTGCGCGGGTAAGAGCGTCCCCTGCGTCGATTCCGTTCCCTGTTCCCAGGTCCCTTTCCCTACCCTGATCCTCGATCCTCGAACCGCAAAAAGCGGGAACTGAGCAGCAATTCTCAGTTCCCGCTTTTTTGCGGTTTTTCAGTTCATCTGCGGATCGATCAGCTTGAAGAAGTCTGTATCCAGGAGCTTATAGCTGAAATTGATCTTGTTGGAGACCGTCTTGCGGATGCGGTTCAGGTAGTCCTCATCCACGGTGACGCCCTCGGCGGGGGTGAACTCGCTGCCGGAGCTCTTGGAAGCGTCCCAGGTACCCTTATCTGTCTTCCAGCTGTGGTCGGGCCAGAAGACCAGGGGCTCCTGGTCGGAGAACACGTCCCGGCCGGAGAGCATTCGGGAATCGTATTCCACGCCGAAGAGGTTGGAGAGGGTGGGCACGATGTCCAGGCTGAAGGTGGGATCAGTGACCTTGATGTTCTTGCCCTCCAGACAACCGCTCCAGAGGATCAGGGCGTTGTGGTCCTGCTGGATGCTGTTCGTCACCTGGTAACCGTAGAGCTCGGAGAGATAGTCCTGGGGATTTCCCCAGGTGTCGCTCTTCTGCAGGCAGTAGGGATAGTGGTCGGCGGTGAGGACCACCACGGTGTCGTCGGCGATGCCCGCCTCCTCCAGCTGCTTCACCAGAGACTCCATGGCCAGCTCCACCTCCAGATTGCAGGCGAAGAAGCCCTTGATGGTGTCGGAATAGGGCAGGCTCTGGACCTCCTCCCGGTGCCGGGCGGACATGGCGTTGCCGCCCCAGGTATAGAGTCCATGGCCGGAGACGGTCATATAGTAGATGCTGAAGGGCTGCTTGTCGATATACTGGGGCACCGTGAAGTTGATCATATCCAGGTCGCTCTCGGGCCAGGTATAGGGACCCGCGTCCTCCATGCCGTTGCCCCGGCCGATGAACTTCTCATAGCCCAGGTTCTCGTGGGTCTTGTTCCGGTCGTAGTAGGTATAGGTGTGGTCGTGATAGGCCCGGGAGAAGTAGCCCAGCCGGCGGAGCTGGTTGCCCATGGTCATGAACATGTCCTTGCCGATGGTCAGCTCCATGGACTTCACCCCGTGGGAGGGCTCGATGCCCGTGAGAACGGAGAACTCGCCGGTGGAGGTGGAGCCGCCCCAGGCGGGCTGGTAGTAGTCGGTGAACTCAATGCCCTGGGTGGCCATCCGGTAGAGGGTGGGGGTCAGGTCCTTGTCGATCAGCTCCTTGGCAAAGCCCTCGGCGCAGACAATGATCAGGTTCTTGCCCTTGAACATCCCGGTGTACGCGTTGGTCCGACTGGGGGCCAGGGTGCTGGCATAGCGGGCCACGTCCTTCACGTTGTCGTTCTTGGCGTTGGCAATGATGGAATCAAAGTCGATGTCCAGCATGTTGTATTTCTTGGTGGGCGTCGGCGGCTCCGTGGGCTCCGTGGTGGCGAGGGGATCGCCGGTGGCGGGAGGCAGGGGGTCGCCGTTGCTGTCGGTCTGGGCGGGCGGCTCGGTTCTGACGGGGACGGTGGTATCCTCCTCGGCAGGCATGGTCCAGCCGGTGGCGTCGATGTCCAGATCCCCGTCATTGCCGCCCTTGAAGGCGTCCAGGGCGAAGCCCATGGGCAGGCCGAAGCCCCGGACCGCGTCGGTGAAGTTATAGGCCTCGCCCATCTTGGCCCGGTCCGGCGAGATCACGGAGGCGAAGAACAGCCCCACCAGCAGCAGGCCGGCCCCCGCCGCCGCCAGATAGCGGCGCACGCCCCGGGTCAGGATCCGGGGCAGCCGCAGGAAGCGGTTGGCCAGGAACCAGAGCACAACCGGCAGCGCGAAGAGGAGGATGCGCCAGACGTTCTTGCCCACCAGGCCCAGGGTCCGGGCGGCGAAGTCGTCCTGTCCCGCGTTGCCCGCGCCGGCGAAGATGCCGCCCAGAGTGTAGAAGTTCTTGAAGGAGTCCAGAATGAAGTACTCCATCAGGAACAGGAAGCCCCAGACAATCACGATCACCAGGGCAAGGACGGTCTGGAGCCTCCGCTTTTTGCCCGCGGTGGCGATCAGGGCCGAGAGCAGGGCGAAGGCCACGTTCAGCACCGTCAGGGTCAGGAAGCGGCCTACGGAGAAGCTCTTGTCCGCCCAGAAGCGGACGCAGAAGATGTGGAAGCAGAGGGAATAGAAGAGCAGACAGACCAGCACCAGCACCCAGGGGGGCAGAGAGCCCACCCGGCGGCGGCTCTGGGCGCTCCGGTTCGGCCGGCTCGTCCGGGGCCGGTCCCCGGGACTCCGCCGGGGCTGCTCCGTCCGGGAGCGTTCCGGCTGGGCGGGCCGCTCCGCCCGCTCCGGTTCGGTCCGGGACGCTGCGGCGGGCGCCTTCTGGGCGGGCCGCAGGGGCTTTGGCTCCATTTTTTGCAAATATTTATCCAGATCCCATTCCATAGAAAATCCCCTCCTGTCTTTGCCTTGTCTCGGTCAAACGAAAAGCCGCCTGGGGGCGGCTTTTCGTCAGCCCGCGCTGCGGATGCCCTTGGGCTCCGGCGCTTCCACGCGGGAAATATCTGCGCCCAATCCGCGCAGCTTTTCAATCATACACTCATAGCCCCGTTCAATATAGTGGCTCTCCTCCACCACGGTGGTGCCGTCGGCGGCCAGACCGGCGATCACCATGGCCGCGCCGGCCCGCAGGTCGCAGGCCTTGACCACGGCGCCGTGGAGCTGCTCCACGCCCTCGATCACCGCCAGCTTGGTGTCCACCTGGATCTTGGCGCCCATGCGGTTGAGCTCGGCGCAGTAGCGGAAGCGGGTGTCATAGATGCCCTCGGTGATGACGCTGGTGCCCTTGGCCAGAGCCTGGCAGACCGCCACCTGGGACTGCATATCCGTGGGGAAGCCGGGATAGGGCTGGGTCTTGACGTTGGCCCGGCGCAGCCGGCCCGTCCGGACCACCCGGATGGCGTCCTCATACTCGGTGATTTTGGCGCCCATCTCCCGCAGCTTGGCGGTGATGGACTCCATGTGCTTGGGGATCACGTTCTGCACCAGCACGTCCCCGCCCACCGCCGCGGCGGCGGCCATATAGGTGCCGGCCTCGATCTGGTCGGGGATGATGGAGTAGGAGCCGCCGTGGAGGGCCTTCACACCCTTGACCCGGATCACGTCGGTGCCGGCGCCGGAAACCTTGGCGCCCATGGCGTTGAGGAAGTTGGCCAGGTCCACGATGTGGGGCTCCTTGGCCGCGTTCCCGATCCAGGTGGTGCCGTTGGCCAGCACCGCGCCCAGCATGATGTTCATGGTGGCGCCCACACTGACTACGTCCAGGTTGACCCGGGCGCCCTGAAGGCCGGTCTCGGGGGCCTCGGCAATGACGTTGCCGCCGGCCAGCTCCACCGTGGCGCCGATGGCCTCGAAGCCCTTGATGTGCTGATCGATGGGCCGGGGGCCGAAGTTGCAGCCGCCGGGCAGAGCCACGGTGGCGTGACCGAAGCGGCCCAGCTGGGCGCCGATCAGATAGTAGGAGGCGCGGATCCGGCGGACCAGCTCGGGAGGCGCCACCACGTCCCGGACGTGGGTACAGTCAATTTCCAGAGTCCCGGGACTCAGGCGGCGGATGGCCGCGCCCATCTCGTCCAGGATCCGGAGCAGGAGGCGGATATCGGAAATATCAGGAACGTTCTCGATCCGGCAGGTCCCCTTGACCAGCAGCGTCGCGGGCAGGATCCCGACAGCAGCGTTCTTCGCGCCGGAAATCATGACCTTGCCGTTCAGCGGTTTCCCGCCGTGGATCACGTACTTTACCATGTACTCTTACCTCTTTGGCTGAAAATGCATGCAGAAATTTGATTCTAACTTTTGTATTATAGCACAAGGCTCTTGAAAAGTAAAGCGGAATTTTTTCGCAAACCGGGTCTGAGCTACAAGAATCAAGGTGCAAGGAAATCGTCCACTGAAGATCTGCACCTTGACCCTTGAACCTTCATTCATCCAAGCGTCCGCAGGCCCTTGGGGTAGTGGTTTTTCAGCACGCCCTTTACGCCCTTGCCCCAGCCCAGGCTCAGGCCGTCCACCCGCACCAGGGTCCAGCCCCGCGCTTCGGTGGGCAGGGTCTCGCCCCGGAGATAGGCGGCGCAGGCGGGCTCGTCGGCGGAGAGCTCGTGGACGGAGGCCGCCCCGGAGGCCCAGAGGGCCAGGGCGTGGGCCGGGACCGCCAGCTCCCCCCGCAGCTCCGCCAGCTCCAGGCCGGGCCGCAGGACCTTGAGGCCCCGGAGCTCCGGGGTCTCGGGCGGGGCCCAGAAGACCCGCTCGCCGAAGACGGCGGGCTTCCCGGCGGGGAGCGTGATCCCCAGCTCCGAAAGGAGATTGGCAGCGGGACGGGGGAGAACGGATCCTTCGCTTCCCCTTCGACTTCCCTCAGGGCAAGGCATAGAATGACGGGGTCGGGAGCCCGGCGATTCGGGCCGGCGGCCGGCGGCCGCCCCTACGGCGTTTTCTGCATCCGCATCTCCCTTGCGGAGCACCGCGGCGAAGTGCCCCTCCCCTCTCAGCCTGTGGGGCCAGAGGCGGAGGGTCTGGGCCAGGGCGGGATTGCCGTCCGCCCATTCCGGACGGCCTGGGGAAAACCAGGGGGCCTGTACCGTTTCGACGGCGAAATCCGGATTTCGTTCCAGCAGGCCGGCAACGCTGCCCTCGTTTTCCTCCGGGGAGAAGGTGCAGGTGGAGTAGACCAGCCGCCCGCCGGGGCGCAGCATGGCGGCGGCGCAGTCCAGGATCTCCGCCTGGCGGCGGGCGCACATGGCCACGGTCTCGGGGCTCCAGTCCTCGAAGGCGGCGTCGTGCTTGCGGAACATGCCCTCGCCGGAGCAGGGTGCGTCCACCAGCACCCGGTCGAAGTACGCCGGAAAGCGCTCCGCCAGCCGGGCGGGGTGCTCGTTCAGCACCAGGGCGTTGGCGATCCCCAGGCGCTCGATGTTGGAGGCCAGGATCCCGGCCCGCTTGGGGTGGATCTCATTGCAGACCAGCAGGCCCTCCCCCGCCATCTTCCCGGCAAGCTGGGTGCTCTTTCCGCCGGGGGCCGCGCAGAGGTCCAGGACCCGCTCCCCGGGCCGGGGGTCCAGCAGCTCCCCGGGGGCCATGGCCGAGGGCTCCTGAAGGTAGTAGGCCCCGGCGGCGTGGCAGGGATGCAGGCCGGGGCGGGTCGCCGGGTCGTAATAGAAGCCGGTGGGGCACCAGGGAACGGGGGATAAATTGAAAATTGAGAATTGAGAATTGAGAATTGTAGGCTTGGAGACCCCCGTATGCGTTTGTAGGGACAAGCATTGCTTGTCCGCGGACGAGCGATGCTCGTCCCTACATGCAGGATCGGAACAGACTTTCAGCGGGTTCAGGCGCAGGCCTACGGCGCGGGGGCGGTCCAGGGCGGCCAGGAAGGCGTCGTATTCCTCCCCCAGCAGGCTCTTCATCTTCTCGCAGAACAGCTCCGGCAGCATGGCCCTCTCCCCCTTCGTTTTTTGTTATTTTACCGCAAAATCAGCAAAAAAGCAAGCCCGGACCGCGGTCTGGGCTTGCAAATCGGGGTTTGCGGAGAAGCCTTCCCCCTCGGGGGAAGGTGGCGCGCAGCGCCGGATGAGGGGCGTTTCGACGATGGCCCCTTGTCGAGCGAGGGAACGGGCCGATGTGGGCATCGGCCCATTCGGAGGGAGGGTAAGGGCCGATGTGGGCATCGGCCCCTACGGAGGGAATGGGCCGATGTGGGCATCGGCCCCTACTGTCACTTGTTTCAGCCGCCGAAGCCCCAGGGGAAGCCGCCGAAGCCCCAGCCGAAGGGATCCTCGCCCTGTTCGCCCTGGCCCTGCTGGCCCTGGCCCTGCTCGTTCTGGCCCTGCTGGCCCTGGCTCTGCTGGCCCTGGCTCTGCTGGGTCTCGGACTGCTGGGGCAGGGCGGACTGGGTCTTTTCGCCCACGGTGATGGAGAGGGTGACGGTCTCGCCCTTGCGGTAGACGGTGAGCTCCAGCACGTCCCCCGGCTGGCTGGCGGAAATCTTCGCCTTCAGACCCTCATAGTCGGTGATGGTCTCGCCGTTGATGGCGGTGACAATGTCGTTGACCTGCAGGCCTCCCTTGGCGGCGGGGCTGTCGGCCTCCACGGAACGGATGGCCGCGCCCTTGGGCATGCCGTAGCTCTGGCTCTCCTCGCTGACGTTGTCGACGCCGACGCCGATATAGGGCCGGGAAATATAGCCCTTTTCGATGATGGAGCTCACGATCTCCCGGACGGAGTTGATGGGGATGGCGAAGCCGATGTTGTCGATGCTGGCCTGGCCGGAGTAGCCGCTGGAGGAATACTTGGCGTTGGTGATGCCCACCACCTCGCCGTACATGTTGAACAGCGCGCCGCCGGAATTGCCGGAGTTGATGGCAGCGTCGGTCTGGATCAGGTGCATGGTCACGTTCTTGGACAGGGTCACGGCCCGGTTCAGGGCGGAGACGTTGCCCTTGGTCAGGGAGAAGGTCAGCTCGCCCAGGGGGTTGCCGATGGCGATGACCTCGTCGCCCACCTTCAGGCTGTCGGAGCTGCCCAGGGTCACGGGAGTCAGGCCCTTGGCGTCGATCTTCAGCACGGCGATATCGTTGCTGGTATCGTAGCCGATCAGGGTCGCGGGATACTTCGTTCCGTCGTACATGGCCACGGTAATGGTGTTGGCCTTGTCGATGACGTGCTGATTGGTGAGGATATAGCCGTCCTCCGTCAGGATGAAGCCGGAGCCCGCCGCCGCAGAGGTGGACTGGAAGCCCCAGATGTTGGTGGTGGTGATCTCGGTGGTGATGCCCACGGTGGAGTTTACGTTGGTCTCATAGACCTGGGCGGCGGTTTTCAGCTTGCCGCTGTCCACGGTAATCACATTGAGCTCCGTGCTCTCCCGAGGGGCCGCCACCTGGACGACCGAGCCGCTGCCGGGGCCGTTTACGGCGTTTGTTTTGGCGGGCTGCAGCTTGTTCGCCAGCAGCGCGCCGCCGAAGCCGGCGCCGCCGCCCAGCAGGCAGCAGACCAGCGCCAGGGCCACGGCCTTCTTCCAGAAGCCGCCGGAACGGCGCTTCTCCTGTTTGGTTTGCGCGTAAACGCTGTGGGCGCTCTGGGTCTGCTCCGCCTGGGATTGACCGTAAGTGGACCAGCCCTGGGCGGGCCGGGCGGTGCCGGACGGGCCGGAGGCGTAGTAGTAATTCTGATAATCCTGCCGCGTTTCCCCGGCTGCAGAGCCGAAGGGATCCGCCGCTGGGCTGATGGGGGCATCGGCCTCTGCGGATGCGTCGCAGGAATGGGGATCGTAGTCGGAGGACGGGTCGATGCGGGCCTCGGCCCCTGCGGGGTCGGAGAGCTCTTCGGGGGCGGTGTTCAGAGCATCGTCCCAGCTCTCCGGGGCATCGTTTTCAGTTTTTTCAAATTTCTGTTCATCAAAGGGATCGTATTCGTTCATGCTTCAGCGCTCCTTTGCTGTATTTTTTATTTACGTCGTCATTATACTTTCCATTTTTGAACAGAATTTGCGAAAAAATCAAAAAGTTTGTGAACAAAACGGCAAGCGGCGTTCTTCCGCTTGCCGTTTTGTTCGATTTTGACCCTCAGCGCAGGTCGATGTGGTTTTCCGCGAAGGCCGCCAGGAGCTTCTCCATGTCGGAGGGCACGGAGATGGGCTCGCCGCAGGCCTGGATGGCGTTGGCCACGTCCTTCAGGCCGTTGCCGGTGACCACGGAGACCACGGTGGCGTCGGCGGGGAGTCTCCCCTGCTCGATAAGCTTCTTGACGCCCGCCGTGCCGGTGACGCCCGCGGGCTCGCCGAAGACGCCGCAGCTCCGGCCCAGCAGCTTCTGGGCCGCCATGATCTCGGCGTCCGTGACCTCCACGGTGAGACCCTGGGACTCCCGGATGGCGTGGATGGCCTTGTCCGCGTTGCGGGGCACCCCCACGGCGATGGAGTCCGCCAGGGTGTTTTCCTCCATGGGATGCCAGGGCTCCCCGGTCTCCACGGCCCGGTTGATGGGATAGCAGCCCGCCGCCTGGGCGGAGATCAGCTTCGGCAGCCGGTCGATGAAGCCGATGGCGTAGAGATCCTTCAGGCCCTTCCAGAGCCCGGCGATGGTGCAGCCGTCGCCCACGGAGATGGCGATGTAGTCGGGCACCTCCCAGCCAAGCTGCTCCATGATCTCCAGGCCCACGGTCTTCTTGCCCTCGGAGAGATAGGGGTTGATGGCCGCGTTGCGGTTGTACCAGCCCCAGCGCTCGATGGCCTGCTTGGACAGCTCGAAGGTGTCCTCATAGCTGCCCTGGACGGAGATCACCGTGGCGCCGAAGGTCATGAGCTGGGCCACCTTGCCCTTGGGGGCCCGGGCGGGGACGAAGATGTAGGTCCTGAGCCCCGCGGCGGCGGCGTTCCCCGCCAGGGAGGAGGCCGCGTTGCCGGTGGAGGAGCAGGCGATGACCTCCGCGCCGGCCTCCCGGGCCTTGGCCACCGCCATGGCGGAAGCCCGGTCCTTCAGGGAGGCGGTGGGATTCACGCCGTCGTCCTTGATCCAGAGCCGTTTGAGGCCGAGGGTCTTCGCCAGCCGGGGCGCCTCATAGAGGGGCGACCAGCCCACCCGCAGCTCCGGATCGGGCGTGGATTCCTCGACCGGGAGCAGCTCCCGGTAGCGCCACATGGTGGGATTCTGCCGGGCGGCCAGCTTCTCCTTGGTCAGCCTGGATTTGATGTAGTCGTAATCGTAGATGATGTCGAGGATGCCGCCGCATTCGCAGGCGGTGAGATCGGGAACAGCCTCGTATTCCCTGCCGCATTTGACGCAGCGGCCGCAGATGACGTTTCTCATGTTGTCTCCTTTGTGTCACACGCTTTGCGCACGGCCTGCCTGTCTGGCGAGCTTCCGCTCCCAGCGCTGCTTTTCCTTCGGGTAGAGCTCAAAATACAGCTCGTCACCGATTATCCCCCGCAGATCCCGCTTTTCCTTCTCCTTCTGCGTCAGCAGGAAGGCTGTGTGCAGGAGAAATCCGTAGAGCAGCAGCACGGGCAGGAAGAATACGCCGAGCTTCCTTGCATGCAGCATGATCTGTACCGCAGTCAGGATCAGGAGGATGCCGGGCCAAACCCACACGGAGGTCTCAAGCACCGGCCGCAGGATCGTATAGCGAAGCTCCTTGATTTTCTGAAACACTTTCATCCTGTGCGCTCTTCTCCTTTCTTCCCCGGGGTTTCCAGCGCGTCGGCCCGGCTCGTCCGGGCAGCTGTCCTATCGAATGACCTGCCGCTTGTCCGGGTTGGTCTCATACCAGCTCTCGAAGCCGCTGTCCGGGAGATCCGGGCCTTTTTTGCTGAGCTCCCGGGCCATCTTGGCCTCCAGCTTCCTTTGGTACTTCATCCGTTCGGCCTCTTTGCGGGCCTCCCGTCTGGGATCGAACTCCGCTCTTTCCTGCTTTTCCGCTTTGCGGAGCTGTTTGAGCTTGGGCTTGTCCAGCTCCGGCCCCCGCAGGATCAGCTCCCGCTTCCAGTCCTCCATCGGCATGCGCTCCACCGGTTTCCAGTACCGCCCGCGCTCCCGCTCCATGCGCTTTTCCCGGATCTCTTTGATCCGCTGGAGAGAACGGCGGCGATACCATTTGTTCCACCGGTTGAGCCAGCGCTCTATGGGATAGGTCTTGAAGAACCATTCGTCTCCCATCAGCTCCCGCTCCTTCAGGCGTTCGGTCCGGGTGCAGAACCAATACCCTATCGCGGCCAGCATACTGTAGTACAGACAAACAACAGGCACGAAAAAGAATCTCAGCTTCGGCGCGTTGAACCAGATTTTCATATACACCAAAATCGCAAGGAGGTACAACCCGAAAAACAGGGCCGCGTGGAGCAGGGGCACGAGCTTCCACCATCCGCGCTTTTTTTCCTTTCTCCTCTGCTTTTTATCCAATGTTACCATGCTCGTCTCCTTTCCGGTCCTGTCCGGGCAGGGGCAGGACGATCAGTCTTTTGCGCCGTTCGGCCTTCGCATCAGCCGGCAGGACCGTAGACCTTGGCCAGGAAGGTGATGATCTGTGCCCGGGTACAGGTCTGGCCGACGCCGAACTTGCCGCCGCCCACGCCGCCGGTAACCTGCGGCTTGCGATTGTATGCCCAGAGCACGGCCTTATAGTAGTACTTGCCCTCCTTTACATCGGAGAAGGGATTATAATAGGAGCTCGGGTTCGGAGAGCCCTTCGCCTTCCACAGGAAGGTCATGGCCTGCTCGCGGGTGCAGGTCTGCCCCACGCCGAACTTCTTGCCGTCGCCCACGCCGCCGGTGATGCCCTTCTGGACCGCCCACTGGACCGCCTTGTAATAGTATTTTCCGGGCTTGACGTCGACGAAGAGATTCTCGCTGCTCTCCGGCTCCGGCTCTCCGTTGGCCTTCCACAGGAAGGTCACGATCTGCTCCCGGGTGCAGGCCTTCTTCGGGGAGAAATGGGTTGCGTCCGTGCCGCCGGTGATGACGGGCTCGTGCTCGATGGCCCACATGACGGGCTCGTAGAAGTAGTCCCAAGCCCCCACGTCCACGAAGGGGGGCTTATCCACGAAGTTGGCGCGGATGTTGGTGTCCTTGTTCAGGTTGAAGGTGTAGGTGCTGGTCTTGCTGAGGGTCTCGTAGGTTTTGGCGTCGTACCAGCTCTTGAAGAGCTTGTCGGGGTCGGCCTTGGCCTCCACGGTGATGGAGCCCTCCTCCTCGGTAAAGTCCAGGACGTTGTACCAATAGTCGTTCGGAGCGCGGTCATAGCGGAGCTTGCCGCCGCCGTAGGGGATGTCGGCCGCGAGCTCGAACTGCCGGGGGATGGTCACGCCGGTGACGACGCCAAGGTAGGTGGGCAGAGAATACCAGGCGCCCAGATCGTACTTTTCGAGGGCCTTGACCTTCCAGCCCCGGGGGGTGACCTTCCACGCGCTCATGTCGCTGTTCATGTTGTAGGGAGATCTGAGCTCCACCATGGTGTAATAGGTCTGGCCGCCCACGAAGTTCCCGGTGAAGCTCTCAGAGAGATTCACCGCACTGCCATTCGTGTACCATGCGCTGCCCTCCGCCTCGACGCCGGTGGTCAGGGAGAAGGCGTCCGGATAGTAGGTATTCGCGGAGGTCCCGGCTCTGGGCGTCTCGATGAAGAACTCGGCGGCGCTGATGGTGGCGCTGCTCTTGGGCATGGTCACGCTGTAGACCACCCGGAACTGATAATTATCTATGCGTTCGACATACAGCTTTTTTGCGCCGTAGAGGTTGACCGTGGGCAGCTCGCTGCCCAGGGTGCAGTAGACGTCGATCCAGCTGTAGTAGGTCATCCCCATGGAGAAGGGGTAATAGACGTTGCCGTCCGCGGAGTTGAAATCCGCCTGGTTCAGGTAGAAATAATTCGCGTCGGCAGTATAGTTGGCGTAACGGCCCGTACGAATGGTCGGCTTGTAGACGTCCTCGGTCGTCAACCGCTTTGGCAGCTGCACGTAGAGATCCACGGTCCTGACGGCCTTCTGCCAGACGCCGTAGAGGGTCAGCGGCGCGGTGATCGTGTTCTCAAACGAGAAGCAGCCGTCCGTCTCAAAGGGATCGTCGGACCAGTCGTAGAAATGGGCGTCGGGCTGGTCCGGCTCCCGTACCACGTCGAAGTTCCGGATGGCGTCCCAGATGGTGCCGCCCTTGGGCACCTGGAGCTCTCTGGGCTCCAGACCGTAGCCGTTGGGGTCCAGGGTCACCTTGACGGTCTGGTTCGCGGCCGTCAAAGAGACGGCATAAAAGACCTCGTTGCTGTTTACCAGATATACGTCCTCGCTTGTCACGTAGCGGCCGTTGATGTACGCGCTGGTGCTGCTGGTAAAGTCGTAGCCTTCCTTTGCGTAGAGGTGGACCTGGGCTTTATAGGTCTCGCCGTTCACAAAGGTCTCTTCGTCGTAGACCACCCGGCCCATACCGTCGTCATTGTAGTAATAACAATAATCGACGGTATAGTATTTTGAGTCCAGAGAATTGCAGGGGACGCCGACGGTGTTGGGGTGCTGCCCTGCCATGGGGAAAACAATATGGAGATTGACTTTGTCGATGTTCTCGTCGCCGCCAGCATAGGACACGGTGGGCATCAAACCGAAGGCGAGGATCAGAGCGAGCAGGAGGGACAGGACGCGGACGAGGGACTTTTTCATGGGAAAACACTCCTTTCTCAGTCGTCGGAAGCGAATACGGTCGAGGTTCGGGGGGACGGCGGGCAGATTGCCCGCGCTGCAGGGCGGGAACGGCGGGCAGATTGCCCGCGCTGCGAGCGGGAACGGCGGGCAGATTGCCCGCGCTGCGAGCGGGAACGGCGGGCAGATTGCCCGTGCTGCAGGGCGGGAACGGCGGGCAGATTGCCCGCGCTGCAGGGTGGGAACGGCGGGCAGATTGCCCGCGCTACAGGGCGGCCAGGAGGCCGACTTCTTCGTTGAAGGCCTCGGTGAGCTTGTCCAGCTCGGCGGCCTGGGCGTGCATCTCGTCCCAGATCTCGGGCTTGTACCACTGGTCGTTCAGGTCTTCCACGTTCATCTGCTGCTGCTCCACCCAGGTGTAATACTTCAGGTTGTGGACCCGCTTGCGCTCGGGGTAGGTCAGCTCCAGCATGTTGTCGGTCTTCAGGCCCAGCATATGCAGGGCGTGATCCTTGGAGGCCTCAAAGACGGAGTACTCGCCGTACATCTCGTTGAGCTCCTCCACCCGGGACTTGTACATCACGGCGGAGTCGGTGAGGACGGTGACCATCACGTCGTTTTCGTTCAGCTCGTACCACTTGGCCATCTTGATGCAGCACAGCACGTTGGCGATGCCGGAAATGCCCATCCAGGTGAACTTCTCGATCTGCTCGTCGCTCATGTGGAGCTCGTCCTTCAGGTACTTCTGGCCGGCGGCGGTGTTGAAGAGCCGGAGCAGGCGCTGGGAGTCCTCGTCGTCGATGGCGATGCCCATGTCGGTGTTGCGGACGTTGTGGACCCAGGGGATGTGCTTGTCGCCGATGCCCTCGATCCGGTGGCCGCCGAAGCCGTTGTTGACGATGGTGGGGCACTGCAGGGCCTCGCCCACCGCCAGCTTCATGTAGGGATAGCGCTCCTTGAGCAGATCGCCGGCGGACATGGTGCCGGCGGAGCCGGAGGTGAAGGCGGCGGCGGCCAGACGCTGACCGGGCTTCTTCACGGCCTCGAACAGCTCCGCCAGGGCGGTGCCGGTGACGTTGTAGTGCCACAGGGGGTTGCCCATCTCGGAGAACTGGTTGAAGATCATCATGGAGGGATCGGCCTTCAGCTCCCAGGTCTTGTCGAAGATCTCCTTGACGTTGGACTCGCAGCCGGGGGTGGCGATGACCTGGCCGGCGATGGACTTCAGCCAGTCAAAGCGCTCCTTGGACATGTCCTGGGGCAGGATGGCCACGGAGTCCACGGCCAGCAGCTTGGAGTTGAAGGCACCGCCGCGGCAGTAGTTGCCGGTGGAGGGCCAGACCGCGTGATGGTAGTCGGCGTCGAACTGGCCGGTGACCAGCCGGGGCACCAGGCAGCCGTAGGAGGCGCCCACCTTATGGCAGCCGGTGGGGAACCATTTGCCCGCCATGGCGATGATGCGGCAGGGCACGCCGGAGAGGGCGGAGGGGATCTCCACATAGTTGGGGATCTTCTGGTAGAGGCCGCCGCTTTCCTTGGGCTCGTTGTGCCAGTTGATACGGAAGAGGTTGATGGGGTCCACGGCCCAGAGATCGGTCTTGGCCAGCTTGGCCTTGATCTTCTCGGGGATCAGATCCGGATTCTGCATTTGGGCGATGGTGGGGATGATGATGTTGTTCTCGCGGGCCTTGCGGATGTTGTGGGCCAGACCTTCCTTGTGGATGGAGAGATCAATCATGGTGTTTTTCCTCCTGTT
This sequence comes from Oscillospiraceae bacterium, assembly GCA_017540945.1. The sequence continues at coordinate 18,832 of JAFYAB010000015.1, forward strand.
TTGTATCAAGATATGAATATAAAGTATACTTGGAAATTCCGAAAAAGCTTGCGATCTTGGGGCCGGATTTGGTGATGAGCATGGCGCCGCTGTCGGCAAGGAAGCGGATGGCGGCGGCCTTGTCCTCCTTGGTCATCCGATCCACGGGCTTTCCCACCAGGCGGACGGAACGCTGGATCAGATTGTCCAGCAGATCGTTGACGTCGTTGGGGATCTGTTCGGGCTCGGTCTGACTCTGCTCGGCGGGGGTGGTCAGCTCCTGGAGCACCGCTCCTGCCATGGACAGCACCGACACGTCGTAATTGATGCCGAACAGGGCGCAGGGCCGGCCCTCCTCGTCCCGCAGCAGGATCGTGGAGGATTTCAGCAGCTTGCCCGTGGGCGTGCGGGTCAGGTAACTCAGGCGGTCCGTGGACTCGCCGGCGATCTGACTCCGGCGAAGCTGCTCCAGCACCACCTGGCTGGGCCCGTCGCCGGGCTTCCGGCCCGTCACGTGTCCGTTTTCGATGGCGACGACGGAGTGCTCCGCGGCCTGCTCGGAGAGCTCATGGACCACCACCTCGCAGCCGCTGCCGAATTGCCCCGCGATGCCCTTGGCAACGGCGCGCAGCATTTCCAGCTCATGGGGTTTCAGCATGGTATACCTCCCTTCTATTATATCATACCACAGGATTTTCAGAAATCAACAAAGAAATTGCGCCCGCTAAAATATTTTTTGTCGCCTGAAATATTTTTT
>JAFYAB010000150.1 GCA_017540945.1 Oscillospiraceae bacterium
GACATTTGAGACTTCCTCGCAATTATGTGGTAACAGATTTGGAGATTTTGGATGAAACAGCGGGCGAAGCCAAGGTGAGCCGACTCTATTTATCCCGCACCAAGAAAAAACCGTTCATTCAAATTGTTTAGGCAATCGAATTGTTTCAGCCGCAAAGTGAGGGCTTTGCGGCTGTTTTCAGTTTCTCTGCCACCCGTAGCCACCGTTGTATTCCGGCAGGCTGAGGGCCTGGCTCATGGCGGCAGCGGACACGTCCTTGGCGGTGATGTCCAGGTGGGCGCAGATGTTCATGGTGGTGCTGATGTCGCCGGGGCGAAACGATCTCGAACAGGAAATCCATTTGGAAAATATTGTTATTGACATATGACAAAAACCGATTATAATAATAATTGACATATGTCAGAAAGGAGGGCCTATGCCAAGACCTGCCAGATGCCGGATCATTGAACAGATGCCGATCTATCGGAGCTTTTCTCCCGACGATGCTGCCGCCGGGGAGTTCGTTCAAATGACCGTAGACGAATTTGAGACCATAAGGCTGCTCGACGATCAGGGGCTGACGCAGGAAGCCTGCGCGTCCAGAATGCACATCTCTCGCACCACGGTCACGGCGATCTATGACAGCGCCCGGAAAAAGGTTGCTGACGTCATCGTTCACGGGAAACGGCTTTTGATTACCGGCGGCTGCTGCAAGTTTGAGCCGGTGGAACTCAACCAGACCATTATGGAGAAAGGAACCAAAGCAATGAGAATCGCAGTCACTTATGAAAACGGAGAAATTTTTCCGCATTTCGGACACACCGAACAGTTCAAGCTTTACGATGTGGAAGACGGAAAGATCGAGGGCGAGCAGATCGTTGACACCAACGGCAGCGGCCACGGCGCGCTGGCGGGCTTCCTGCAGGCGGCGAAGGTGGACGCGCTGATCTGCGGCGGCATCGGTATGGGCGCGCAGATGGCCCTGGCCGAAGCCGGGGTCCGGCTCTATGGCGGCGTTCAGGGCTCCGCTGACGCGGCGGCAAGGGCCCTTGCGGAGGGAAGGCTCTCCTACGACCCCAACGCACGCTGCGACCACCACGACCACCATCACGGCGAAGGCCACGACTGCGGGCGCCATCACGGCGAAGGCCACGACTGCGGCCATGGGAACTGTCACACAAAGTGAGACAGGCCGATCCTGCTGGAGCTGCCTCTGTTGATCCTTCTCATTCCGATCTTTCCGGGCAAAAACCGGAATGATCGAGGCCGGAAAAAACCGCGATTTCAAGGAATCGTGCTTGCGAAGTCAACAGTTTTCCGGTATACTGGGGTGGGTGATAAAGATGAACGCTGACGAGAGAATCGAAACGATCAAGGCTTGGTGGAACAAAACCGCCGACTCCGACTGGTACAGATCCCTGCGAACGGAAGAACAGATCGAAGGTCTGAGAAAAGATCCCGCGTCGGCTTTTCATCCGGCGGTCTGGGAGCTGATTCGCAGGTATCTGCCGGATTTGAAAAGCCGTCGGATCCTACTGCCCTCCAGCGGCGACAACCACGCGGCCTTCGCGCTGGCGATGATGGGGGCGCAGGTCACTTCGTCGGATATCAGCGAAAGGCAGCTTGAGAACGCGGCGGAGCTTGCAAAGCGGCTTTCTCTGGATATGGAATTCATCTGCGACAATACGATGAAGCTTTCCCGAATTCCCGATCAGAGCTTCGATCTGGTTTATACGTCCAACGGGACGCTTTCCTGGATCGACGACCTGGACGGAATGAACCGAAGCATCCGCCGGGTGCTGAAGCCGGGGGGCTATGCGGTTTTGTATGACCTGCATCCGTTCAACAGGCCGTTTTCGGGAGAAGCATACAGGGAACCGCGAATCGTCAAGTCCTACCGGGACGTTTTCCCGGATCTGCATTGGCGGCTTCAGGACATTATCAATTCCCAGATCCGGGCGGGACTCCGCATCTGTGAGCTGGCCGAATTACCCGCCCTCGACGCCTCCTTCTGGTTTCCCTTTGCGGAGCTGCAGAACAAGAAGCCGGAAGAGCTGGAGGGGCTGAATGACTGGAAAAAGAACCCCCTTGCCGCGCTTCCCGCGTGGCTGGCAGTGGTCTCAGAAAGAACGGGATAACCTGACGCTGCCGGTCCGCAAGAAGCTCTGATTTCATACCCGTTCGCCAAAAAAGACGAGAACGCAGTTCCGCGTTCTCGCCTTTTCGGTATGCCGGGGCAGGAGCTGCTTACACGACCGACGGTTCCGTGAAGAGCTTGCCCTCGGCGAAGCGGGAGAGCTTGAGCCGGGAGGCGTCGATGGTGGGCTCCATGCCCAGGATCATCTCGGACATGACGGTGCCGGTGACGGGGCCGAACATGAAGCCGTGACCGCTGAAGCCGCAGGCCACGTAGAAGCCCTCGACCTCGTCCACCTTGTCGTAGATGGGCTGACGGTCCGGGGACATGTTGTACAGGCCCGCCCACTGGCGGATGACCCGGAGCTTGCCGATGGGGGGCAGCACCTTGTCGATGGTCTTGGCCATCTCCTCCAGGAAGTGCCAGGAGGAAGTGCGCCGCAGATCCCGGGGCTCCGAGGAGTCGCTGCGCCCCATGATGAAGGAGCCGTGGGGGGACTGCTGGACGTAGAGGTTCAGATTGAAGGCCATGACCATGGGGTCCTGCATGGGCTCCACGGGCTCCGTGACCAGGATCTGGTGGCGCTCGGAGTAGAGGGGCAGCTCCACGCCCACCATCTTTGCGATGCCCTGGGACCAGGCGTTGGCGGCGTTGACCACGATGGGGGTCTCGATATAGCCCTTGTTGGTCTCGACGCCCACGATCCGGCCCTTTTCCGTCTTGATGCCGGTGACCTCGGTGTAGGTGTTGAACTCCACGCCCAGGCGCTTGGCGGCCTTGTAGAAGGCGTCGGTGGTCTTGTGGGGGTTCAGGAAGCCGTCCTTCTGGCAGTAGGCGGCGCCGGAGAGGATGTCGGTGTTCAGGTGGGGCACCAGCTCCTTGGCCTCCTCCAGACTCATCATCCGGGAGGGGATGCCGCAGGCGTGCTGGACCTCGATGTTTTTCCGGAACTGGGTCAGCTCCTTTTCGGTGTCGGCGATCATCAGATAGCCGCTCTGGCGCAGCTCGATGTCGCCGTCGTATTCCAGGATGTCGTTGGCGTGTTCAAAGAACTCCGTGGAGAACTTGGACATGCGGCAGTTCATTTCCGTGCCCCACTGCATGCGGAAGCCCGCGCCGCAGGCGCCGGTGGAGCCGGAGCAGATGAAGCCCTTTTCCAGCACCACGATGTTCTTCGCCCCGCGGATGGCCAGGTTGTAGGCGATGGAGCAGCCGGACATACCGGCGCCGATGATCACGATATCCGCTTTATTCTTCATTTCTTTCGGCCTCCTCCGCGATCAGATGCAGCTTGACGCCCACCACCGGGGGACGAATGTTGTGGAATTTGAGATCGGCCATGCTCTGCCCCGTGGCGTTGGCGATTTCCCGCAGCACCAGCTGGCCGCAGGTCTTGCCCTGGCAGGGGCCCATGCCGATGCGGGTGATCCGCTTGATCTCGTCGTAGGTCACGTAGCCCTGGGCGATCAGGTCCCGGATATCCTTCAGGGTGATATCGGAACAACGGCAGATGATGGTATTCTCATCCATTTGCTTCCGCCTCCCTCCTGAAATTTCTGAAATCATAGAGATAGCTGCGGTCAACCTCCAGCGTGACCACCGGCGTGCGGTCGAAGGAGGGGGGATTCATGACCTTGAGGACCCTGGCTTTGCAGACAGGCTGTCCGGCCCGGTCCAGGCCGACGACGGTCTCCCCGGCCTCCGGCAGGGGCAGGAACTCATAGGGGATGCGGAACTGGACGGTGTCCGGGGATTTGGAGCCGTCCACGATCATGATGGCCAGGCCGGGGCACCTTGAGACGCAGATGCCGCAGCCGGTGCAGCGGCTCTCGTCCCGCTGGGGGATATTGTTGATGTCGTCGCCGATGCGGATGGCGCCGACGGGGCAGGCGGTCTGGCAGGGGTTGCAGGGGATCTTCTGATAGCACTCCACCACCGCCACAGGGCCCTTGTTGATCCGCTCAATGGAGGGAAACTTCTCCATGACCATTTCCCGGGAGGCCACTCCTGTTTTCTCAAACATCTTTTTTCCCTCCTTACAGCTGACTGATTTTCATGCCGGCACGGATGCGGTCCCCGACAGGGCCGGAGCGCAGATCTTCGAGCTGCTTGCGGTATTCCTGCCTGCGCTGCTCGAAGTCCTCGGGCACGTGGCCGAGCCCGGCGGCCGCGCAGAGACCGGCAAGATAACCCTCGGCCATGGCGGAGCTGGCCTCCTCGATGCCCGAGGCGTCGCCCGCCACGAAGATGCCGGGAATGCTGGTCTCGCAGTCCTCGGTCCGCAGGGGGACCTGTCCGCTGAGCTGGGGCACGTATTTCATTTCCACGCCCCGCATGGCCAAAAGCTCGTTCAGGGGACTCAGGCCCACGGAAATACACATCACGTCCACGTCGTAGCGCTGCTCGGTGCCGGGGATGGGCCGGAACTTCTCGTCCAGCTCGCAGACGACGGCAGCTTCCAGACAGTCGGTGCCGATGGCCTCCTTGACGGTGTGGGAGGTGAGGATGGGCACGCCCATCCGGGCGAGCTTGGAGGCGTGGACCAGGTAGGCGCCGATGCGCGGGGCCGCGTCCAGGACGGCGACCACCTCGATGCCCGCCTGCAGCAGCTGATAGCTGACGATCACGCCGATGTTGCCCGCGCCCACCATCAAAACCCGGTCGCCGGGACGAATCCCGTAGACGTTCATCAGGGTCTGGACCGCGCCGGCCCCGTAGATGCCGGGCAGGTCGTTGTTGGGGAAGGCCAGGGACTTTTCAAAGGCGCCGGTGGCGCAGACGATGGACTTGGCTTTGATCTTGAAATACTCCTTCTCGTCCTTCAGGACCGTGACCACGTTGTCCTCGTAGAAGCCCACGGCGGTGCAATTGAGCAGGAGCTCGATCCGGTCGCCGTATTCCTCCAGCTTTTTCAGCAGGATCCCGGCGATATCCACGCCCCGGTGGGAGGCGTACTGGCGCTCGGAGCCGAAGAACATGTGGGTCTGCTTGACAAGCTGTCCGCCGGGCTGGAAGCCGCGCTCCAGGATCAGCACCTTCGCGCCGGAGGAGGCCGCGGAGATGGCGGCGCAGAGGCCCGCGGGGCCGGACCCGATGATCAGCAGTTCGACTTCTCTCATTTGATCTTCCCCTTTCCTTCCTGAGTCTCCACCTTCATGCCCTCCCGCAGCAGGGTGATGCAGGTCCGGACGTTGGGCTCTCCGTCCACCACCATCTGACAGGACGCGCAGTTGCCGATGGCGCAGTAGAAGCCTCTGGGGCGGTGCTTTTCCAGACTCCTGGCGAGCACTTTCACGCCCGCGGCGTGGAGCGCGGCCGCGATCGTTTCCCCCTCATAGCCTTTCATCGGCTGGCCGTTGAAGGTGAAATTGATTTCCTTACCGCGGTCGAAGGTAAGGATCGGGTGCTGGGTAATCCTCATATCCGCATATCCTTTCATGAAAAATTGAAAAGTCCTCTATTCGCAGGAACAAGGCCAACTATTACTATAGCACTATCGACTGAAATATGCAAGAAGCGGAATGAAAAAATTGGTAGCTTTCACCAAAAAATCAGCGAAAAGCGGAGCGCTTCCCCTTTTTTGACCAAAAGACGCCGGACAAGCCCGAAGCCGTCCGGCGTCCTGTGATCCGGTTTATTTCCCATCGGCGGGGGAGCGGGCGGCCAGGAATTCCCGGGCCCTGCGCAGGATCGGCAGCTCCCTGGCGGCAATCAGCCTTCCGATGGGGGTGCAGGCCCGATCCTGGTATTCCCGGACGGCGTCCTCATAGCCCAGCCGCAGGGTGGACAGGTGAAAGTCCTCGATCTCGTCCCGGGTCAGATGCCTCTCGCCGAAGCGCAGCGCCCGGCAGAGATAGTAGTGGTTGAGATTGTGGCGGCGGATCAGATTGTAGTAGTCGCTGACCACGCCCAGCTTGCAGAGGATTTCCACCTCCGCGCCCAGCTCCTCCCGGAGCTCCCGCCGGATCGCGGCCTCCAGAGTCTCCCCGGGCTCCACGCCGCCGCCGGAGCTCTCGATCAGCGTCGCCCTTCCGAAGTCGTCGTCCCGAAAAGCCCGGACGAAGCAGAACTGTCCCGCCTCGTCTGTCACCATGGCCCGGACGATCAGCCGGTCATGGTCGATGCCGGTAAAGGGCCACTGATCGTCCCGCAGCTCCAGATACAGTTCTTCCATGTGTTCCATATGGACTCCTTTCCAATAAAGCGTCAGATCAGCGGATCCACGGGACGCTACAGGCCCTGCGGGCCTTACGCGGGGCCTTCAAGCATCCGCCGCAGGCTCCGGCGCCCGTCCCGGATCACAGATCGGAGCAACAACGAGCTCCTGTCGGGATATCGACCGCATCGATCATAGCACATGGCCTTCCAAGAAGCAAGCCCAAAGGGAGAAAAACGGGCTTTGTCGGGGCGTTTTCCGTGATGGCCGCCGTCCGCAGCGGCCGCTCCGGGCGTCTGAAGCCTGCAGATCCGAATGGAATCCCGCCCGTCCCTATGAATGGAATCCCGTCCGGTCCGAATTGAATCCCGCCCTGCCCTTATTCTTGACAGGGGACGGATTCCATTGTATAATAACATAATGTAAATTGGAAGATTATGGGCCGAAGGGAAGGGGAACGCTGTGAACAACGTACTGGAATACCTGCTGGCC
>JAFYAB010000151.1 GCA_017540945.1 Oscillospiraceae bacterium
CGTTGCAGAGGGTCGTGAAGGAGGTGATCACCAGGTTGTTCAGCTTGACGCCCGCGGCGTAGCCCGCGATGACGCCGGAGCCGAAGCCGTTGATGACCCGCTGGATCACGATGTTGCCCACGGAAATGAAGCTCTGCTGGAGGACGCTGGGCACGGCAACCTTCAAAAACTGGCCAAGAATGAGCCGGTCGAACAACTTCGGACGCTCTGTTGTCTCCATCTTTTTGAGTCGGAGCAGAACCGCCGTCAGTGCCAGCACGCAGCTGACGCCTTGGCAGAGGAAGGTGGCCCAGGCTACGCCGGCCACGCCCATTTTGAAAACCGCCACAAAGAGCACGTCCACCGCCACGTTGGCCGTGGAGGAGACTGCCAGGAACCAGAAGGGCGTTTTTGAATCCCCCAGGGCGGAGAAAATGCCGGTAGAGATGTTGTAGAAGAAGACGAAGGGCAGCCCCAGGGCGTAGATCCGCAGATAGAGCAGGGAGTCCGCCATCAACTCCTCCGGGGTGCGGATCAGCCGCAGCAGGGCTTCCCCGCCCAACAGACCCGCCAGCATCAGCGCCAGGCAGACGGCCCCGCTGGTGAGCGTGGTGGTGGAGACGGTGGTTTTGAGGCTCCGGTAGTTTCCCGCACCAAAGAAGGTGGAAACTACAACAGAGCAGCCGATGTTGCAGCCGAAGGCAAAAGCAATGAAAATCAGGGTGATCTCATAGCTGTTGCCCACGGCGGCCAGGGCGTTCTCGCCGATCAGCTTTCCGGCCACCAGGGAGTCCGCGATATTGTAGAGCTGTTGAAAAATCACGCTGCCGAAGAGGGGCAGGCAAAACCGCCAGAGCACGCCCTCAGGCTTGCCTACGGTCAAATCACGGTTCAAGAGGATTCGCTTCCTTTATCTGTTACTGCTTGTGATATCCTACCATAATGCACGGAAAAAGTAAACAAAAAAGTCACCAAAGGCAGACAGCCCGTCCCACCAGGCTGCCTGCCCCCGGCTTTATAGAAAGGAGGTTTTTCAAACGCCATTTCCGGCGATTGAATCAAATTACCGCTTACAGTAGTCGATGTGCAGCAGCTCGTGGGTGCGGCCCTTGAGCAGACCGTTGTAGAGCTCCGTCATCAGAGGGTTGTCCTGAGAGCGGCGAATCGTGCTGACTTTATCGGAGCGGTACAGCCCTTCCCCGCGCTTGACACGGTCCTTGAGCCCCACATAGGGCTGACCGGCGCCGCTGACACAGCCGCCGCGGCAGGCCATGACCTCTACCAGGTCGTAGCACAGCTCGCCGGCCTGCAGCCGCTTGATGATGGCTCTGGCATTGGCAAGGCCGCTGACCACGGCGATCCGGACCTCCCGGTCTCCGTAGGGGATGACGGCCTCCTTGCAGCCCTCCATCCCGCGCACGCCGGTAAACTCCAGTCGCGCCAGCGCGGAACGGGCGTCTGAGCCGGACAGCTTCCGCAGAACGGCTTCCGTTACGCCGCCGGTGACGCCGAAAATTACACCCGCGCCGGACATGCTGCCAAAGGGCAGATCCACCGCTTCCGGCTCCAGATCTGTAAAGCGGATGCCGGAACGCTTGATCATGTGGATCAGCTCCTGGGTCGTGACGACGTCGTCCGTCTCAGGACCGTCGGCGCTGCGCAGCTCAGGCCGTTTGGCCTCGTACTTTTTGGCGGTACAGGGCATCAGAGCCACGTGATAGTGGCGCTTTTTGCCTTCCGGCAGCCGATCTTTGAAATAATCCTTGATGACAGCCGCGAACATGCCCATGGGAGAACGGCAGGTGGAGAGATTGGAACGGAACTCCGGATACTTTTTCTCCACATACTGGACCCAGGCGGGACAGCAGGAGGTAAACAGGGGGAGCTTCTCACCGCCCTGCAGGCGTTCCACAAATTCGTTGGCCTCCTCGATAACCGTCAGATCTGCACCGGTAGCGGTGTCGTAGACCTGATCGAAGCCCAGACGATGCAAGGCTGCGATCACGAGGCCCATGGCGTTCTCGCCCTCACCCAGACCCAGCTCACGGCTGATGCCCACGCGGACCGCGGGAGCGATCTCGCAGCTTACAAAGGCCTCGGGATCGTCCAGCTTCTCCCAGACGCGGTTGGTATCGTCCCTGACGGTAATCGCACCGGTGGGACAGACCGCGGCGCATTGGCCGCAGCCCACGCAAAGGGTCTCGGCGATGGGCGTCTGGAAAGCGGTGCTGATCCTGGCCTCGGAGCCGCGGAAGGCAAAGTCGATGGCGCCGACGCGCTGGATCTCGTTGCACTCCCGGACGCAGTCGCCGCAGAGGATGCACTTGCTGGCGTCCCGCAGAATACTGGCGGAGGAGTCGTCCAGAACGGACTTCGTCTTATCGTTGGGGAAGCGGATGGTCTTGATGCCGAACTGAGCGGCGAGGTCCTGCAGAGTACAGCTGCCGCTCTTGGGGCAGGTGGTGCAGTCCCGGCAGTGACTGGCCAGCAGCAGCTCCAGAATGTTCTTGCGGTACTTGCGCAACCGGCCTGTGTTGGTTTTTACGATCATGCCTGCTTTGGGCTGGGTGGAGCAGGCGGCCATGAGACGGCCCCGCTCGTCCTCCACCATACACATACGGCATGCGCCGTATATGGAAAGATCGGAGTGGTAGCAGAAGACGGGCAGCTCTACGCCGGCCTTGCGGATGACTTCCAGCAGGTTCCGTTCGCCTTCGATTTGGACGGGAGCGCCGTCCACTTCCATGATTTGTCTCGTCTGCATACTCAGGCCTCCTCTTTCACAGCGCCGAAGCTGCAATTCGTCTTGCAAGCGCCGCACTTGATACATTTCTCCTGGTCGATCACATAGGGGGATTTGAGCTGTCCGCTGATGGCGTTGACCGGGCAGTTTCTGGCACACTTGGAGCAGCCCTTACACAGCGCCGGATCGATGGCAAAGCGCCGGAGTTTTGCACACTGACCGGCGGGACAGCGCTTTTCGCGGATATGGGCCTCATACTCCTCCCGGAAGCTCCGGATCGTGGAGACCACAGGGGAAGCGGCTGTCTTGCCCAGACCGCAGAGGGCCGTGTTGGAGATGGTGTCCGCCAGCTCCTCCAGCAGCTCGATGTCGCCCTCCTGTCCCTTTCCCTCCGTGATCCGGTTCAGGATCTCCAACATCCGCTTGGTGCCCTCGCGGCAGGGAACGCATTTGCCGCAGGACTCGTTTTGGGTAAAGTTCATAAAGAAGCGGGCAACCTCCACCATGCAGGTGGTGTCGTCCATGACGACCAGACCGCCGGAGCCGATCATGGCGCCGACCTTCTTCAGAGAGTCGAAATCCAGAGGAATGTCGAGATCCTTCTCCGTCAGGCAGCCGCCGGAGGGGCCGCCGATCTGGACAGCCTTGAATTTGCTGCCGTCCCGCATGCCGCCGCCGATGTCAAAAATGACCTCCCGCAGGGTGGTGCCCATGGGGACCTCGATCAGGCCCGTATTTTTGATCCTGCCGGTCAGGGCAAACGCCTTGGTGCCGGGGCTGTTCTCGGGGCCGATGGAGCGGTACCAGTCCGCCCCGTTCAGAATGATGGCGGGGACGTTGGCGTAGGTCTCTACGTTGTTCAGGTTCGTGGGCTTTTCAAACAGGCCGTGCTCCACAGTCCTGGGGGGCTTGACCCGCGGCATGCCCCGCTTGCCCTCGATGGAGGCGGTCAGGGCGGAGCCCTCGCCGCAGACGAAGGCGCCGGCGCCGCGGTTGATATGGATACGGAAGCTGAAATCCGTTCCCAGGATGTTGTCGCCCAGCAGACCGAGTTCCTCGGCCTGCTCGATCGCTGTACGCAGCCGCTCCACCGCCAGGGGATATTCGGCGCGGACGTAAATGTAGCCCTCCTGAGAGCCGATCGCAATGCCGGAAATCATCATGCCCTCCAGCAGCCTGTGGGGATCGCCCTCCATGATGGAGCGGTCCATGAAGGCGCCGGGGTCGCCCTCATCGCCGTTGCAGACGATGTACTTGGGCGTCTCCCGCTGCACAGCGCAGGAGGCCCACTTCTTTCCGGTGGGGAACCCGCCGCCGCCTCTGCCGCGGAGGTTGGATTTGGTGACTGCCTCGCCGATCAGAGGCGGGTCCAGCTCAAAGAGGCACTTTTCCAGAGCGGAATAGCCGCCCATGGCAACGTACTCCCGGATGGACGAGGCGTTGATGTGGCCGCAGGAGCCCAAAACCAGCCGCGTCTGCTTCTGATAGAAGGGGATCTCCTCCTGTCTGCGATAGATCTCCCCGTTCTGCCGATAGGCCAGACGATCGATGGGTTCTCCGCCCAGGATTGTCTTTTCCACGATCTCCTCGCAGTCGGAGAGTTGGACCTTGGTGTACAGCCAGCCCTGGGGCTCGATGCGGACCAGGGGCCCCATCTCGCAGAAGCCGTGGCAGCCGCTCTTCTTGATTCCAACCACGTCGCGGTGGGGCTCCTCCGCCAGCTCCAGCTCCACGGGGATGCCCCGCTGGGTCAGCAGCTCCTGCAGTCTGGCGTAGATTTTCAGAGAGCCGCCGGCCACGCAGCCGGTGCCGCCGCAGATCAGGATCTTGGTGCGCTCGCAGCGAAGGGCCTGCTCGCAGGCTTCACGGAAGCTCCGAAGGGCCTCATGGGAGTTCAGTTTATTCATTTCCGGCCTCCTTCTCGATTTCCGCCCGGAGCGTCTTCAGCAGCTCGGAGGCCGATGCCGGCGTCATGGCGGGATGGACCTCGCCGTTGACGGTCAGCACAGGCGCCAGGCCGCAGGCGCCCAGGCAGGAGACGGTTTCCACAGTGAAATTCAGATCGTCCGTGGTCTTTTTCGTTTCGCTGAGTCCCAGTTCCTTGCGCAGCTGGTTCAGGATGGGGGTGGAGCCGCGCACGTGACAGGCGGTGCCGTCGCAGCAGCGGATCACGTACTTGCCCTTGGGCTCCAGAGAGAAGTTTTCATAGAAGGTCGCGACGCCGTAGAGCCGGGCTTCGCCAACGCCGATGGCCTTCGCCACATAGGGAAAAACCTCCCTGGGCAGGTAATGGTAGTGCTCCTGGATGTCCTGCAGAATGGCAATGGTGGAATGCTCGTTCCGCGGATAGCTTGTCAGGATCTCATCGACCTTTGTAAAATCAAATCTTTTTTCCATAGTCGTTCCTCTGTCAGAAATAGCTGACCTTGATGCGCTTTCCCATCTGCTCCAGGCAGGCGGAAAGCTCCTTGACAAGGTTCATCTTGATACTGAAATTGATGGGGAGCTTGGGGTCCTGATGGGCGGGATTGATGGCCCGGCCAACATAGAAATTGATGTCGGTGGCTTCCTCGAAGAGCAACCGCGCGATCTGAGAGGCTGCGTCCGCCTGGAAGTTCCATTTTTCGTAGCTCGTGTTATCGGCCAGATAGTCCTTTGCATATTCCAACACCTTGTTCACAGTGATGACGCCCTCGGTGACCAGATCGACGCCTTCGATTTTGGAAATCGGCGGAACGTCCCTGCTCACGTAATTCAGCGTGGTATCCAGCCGTTTGCCCAAATATTTCGCGGCGATGGAGGCGGTGGTGCCGCCGCAGATGATGTGCTTGCCCTCCTTGGAAAAGAACAGGGACATCATGCGGGGACCGTCGTCCCGGTTGGCGGGCGGGCCGAAGAGCATGTTCATGGGCGTGCGCTTGCGGATCTTGACCACGCAGGCCGTGGCGTCGTCGCCCGGCTGACCGCCGTAGAGCTGGAAGCACTCGTTGACCAGCAGAGTCGCCAGGGTCTTAGCGGTATAACCCACCGTCGCCAGCGGCTCCATAAAGTCGATGATCTCCTCCCGCCGCCATCCGAAATTGTATGCGACGCCGATCCCGGCGTGGGGGCAGCCGTCGCTCATGAGGATAAAGGTGTCGTTCTCCTGCAGACGAAGGCTGGAGCGGTAGATCTTTTTCCCCTCCACCCGGGCTTCCGTGCGGGGATAGTCGCAGTTCACGCCGTCCCGGATCAGGATCGCCAGCGGGTTGTCATACTGGATCAGATCCGCCGTCACGTTGTTGCGGATATGCAGGATGGTGAAGGTGGAGTAGGCCACGCCGCGCTGCGCGTCCACAGGAAGGGTGGCGGCGATGGTGGATACGCAGTCCTCCAGGGACAGCCCCGCCGCCAGCATGGTGGAGATGATCTTCGAGGTCAGCGTCGAAAGAATGCTCGCCTTGACGCCGCTGCCAAGACCGTCCGCCAGTACGACAACGGTGGAGCTTTCGTCCCCGGGCACCACGTCTACATGGTCGCCGCAGAGCTCTTCCCCATAGTGATTGACGCTCAGATAACCGATGTCAGCGCAAAAGTTACTCATGGATGGACTCCTTCAGCTTGGTCAGCGCAATTTTCGTCTCAGCCGCCGTCTCACCCAACAGGGAGGCGATCTGCTGGACGATGCGCATCTGCTTTTCCACCACCCGGTCGGCGACCTCCGCGGTCTGACGGTTCAGGCTTTCCTTCTGCTCCCGATCCCGCTCGGCCTCAGTGACATCGCGCATAATGCAGATCAGCTGATGGTACTCGCGGTCGTAGACGATGGTCTGCTCTACGGTTTTGTCATACTCCGCCAGATAGATCCGCTTTTCCCGGACGCTCCGGCCGGTGCGAAGGACCTCCATAAAGGGAGCGGGCTCCAGGATTCGGATCACCTGGTCTCCCAGGATATCGGAGGCATAGCGGATGTTCAGCAGCTTTTGCGCGGCGGCGTTGACCTGCTGTACCTCCAGGCTGTCGTTCAGAAGAAGCACAGCATTCGGCGTATTGTTCATGATATTCCCGGAGAAGCTCTCCGCCTTGCCCTTCAGGAAAGGCAGGCACATGGAGATATCCGCTTTGCCCTGATAGATGGCGACGGCCTTGTCCCGGCAGGTGTTATAGCCGCAGCTGCCGCAGTTGAGCTCGTCCTCCGGCTTTGTCTTGCCCATTTTGCGCAGGATTTCGGCAAGCTGGGTCTCGGAGGGCCGGTCCGCCAGGGCGGTGCGGGGCTGGAACTGCTTGCGAAGCTCTTGTGCCGAGGGCTGAGAGACAGAAAAATCCGTCTTGCCCGCATAGCTGTTGACCGCCATATTGCCGCTGATGACGGCCTTGTGATACTTCTCCATGACCGGCCCGCTGATGCAGCTTCCGGGACAGGCGGACATTTCGATGAAGCATTTGTGGATCTGTCCCTTCTCCAGCTCCCGCAGGGCGGCGATCACGTTGTCCATCCCGCCGATGGCGATGTAGTTGCAGCCCGGAGCATTCAGGTTCATGGATCTCAGAATGCCGCCGGTGGTGGGGAAAAGTCTCGCCTTGCCTGTGTCGCTGTCCTCCGGCTCCGGCGTCAGCTTGATCTTCTCCCGCTTCAGCCACTGGGTCAGCTCCTCGAAGGTCAACACCGCGTCCACAATGCCCTTATAGCGCTGCGCCTCGTCCTTTTTGGCGACGCAGGGGCCGATGAAGACCGTCTTTGCTTCGGGATGCTCCCGTTTGATGGCCGCGCAGTGCGCCTGCATGGGAGACTGCACGTCCGCCAGACAGTGCAGAACGGAGGGAAAATACTTCTCGATCATCAGATTGACAGAATGGCAGCAGGAGGAGATCACCACGTCCCGTTTTTCCTCGTTGAGAATCCGTTCATATTCGGTCTTTACTACGGTGGCGCTGAGCGCGGTCTCCTCCACGCCGGCGAAGCCCAGCTTTTTCAGCGCGGTGCGCATGGCGTTGATGCCGATCCCCTCATAGTTCGCCACAAAGGAAGGCGCGATGCTGGCATAGACCGGATCGCCGGCAGACAGCAGAACCTTGACCTTCTCGGTTTCGTCCACGATCTGCTTTGCGTTCTGCGGACAGACCACGAAGCACTGGCCGCACAGAACGCAGTCCTCCTCCATGATGTGCGCCTGATTGCCCGAAAAACGGATGGACTTCACAGGGCAGTAGCGAATGCACTTATAACAGTTCTTACAGTTTGATTTTTTCAGGGTCAGGCAGCTTGCCATGGCGGCTACCTCCCATTCGGGAATCTGCTGAGCACCTCACGGCGGAAGAAATCCTCCGTTGTCTCCGGGGCGACGGAATGCAGCGCTCCGTCCACGGTCACGCAGACGCCTTCCTGGCAGTGCCCCATGCAGAAGGCGCCGCTGAGCTCGACGCGGTCCTTCAGACCGTAGTCCGCAATGAACTTCTGCATCTTCTCAACCACATCTCTGGAGCCCTTGAGGTGACAGGAGCTTCCGATGCAAATGGTTACATTCAACATGTTTTGTTTCCTCCTCGGTCAGTTATTCATATTCTACGACGGACGTCCAACGACGGAGCAGCTCCTGCTCCTCGGCGATTCCCTTGATGGACTGGGAGGCGGCCACGATGGGCAGCCATCTCTGGACGTCCTGCCTGGCGGTGTCGCCCAAATCGCACATCAGCTTGAGATACTTCTCGGCCCATTCAAAGTTGCCCTGCAGGCAGAAGACCAGATAGGTGCGGGCCACGTCCGCATCGGGATTGCCCTGGGTGGCATGGGACCAGTCGATGATATAGGCTTCGTCGTCGGGCGTGATGATCACGTTGCTGGGGCAGAAATCGCCGTGGCAGACCTTGGTCTTCCGCTCCATGCTGCTCAGACGGGTGCGCAGCTCATAGCGGGTGGTGGCGTCCAGCTTGGTCTCACGGATCTTCCTGTGCATCTTATCGGTCAGATTGGTGAGCATGGGGCATTCCGCCTGGTGAAGCTCGATCTGTAGGCGGACCAGCCGTTCCAGATACTCATCAACTCTGTCCGGGTTCTCCTTCATCAGCCGGGACATACTCTTGCCGGGGATGTATTCGCTGATAATGGTCCATTTGCCTTCGTAGGTGGTGACCTCGCGCAGCTTGGGGACCTTGAGGCCGGTGGTCTCGATCTTCGCGAGATTCAGAGCCTCCGTGAGGACAGAGACCTTGGAAAAGTCGCTGTCAAACACCTTGGCGGTAAAATCGCCGTCCCGATAGACTGTCTTATTGTTCCGGACGGCAATGACTCGATCCAATTTCATAGCTTTTCCTCCTTAAACCGCGTCGTCGTTGCCGTAGTAGGCGTTTAGATACATCTGTTTCAGCTCGCTCATCAGCGGATAGCGAGGGTTCGCGCCGGTGCACTGATCGTCAAAGGCCTGTTCGACCATGGCGTCCATCCGATTCAGGAAATCCTGCTCGTCGATGCCATAGTCGCGGATCGTCTTCTTGATGCCGACCCGCTCCTCCAACGCCTTGACGGCGGCAATCAGATTTTCCAGAGATTCTCTGTCGTCCTTGCCGCCGAAGCCCAGGGTCTCAGCCACCTCCGCGTAGCGCCGCAGGGTGTGGGGATGGTCATACTGGGGGAAGGTGCCCATTTTGGTGGGAACCTCGCTGGCGTTGAAGCGCAGGACCTGGCAGATCAGCAGCGCGTTGGCGACGCCGTGGGGGAGATGATGGAAAGCGCCCAGCTTATGGGCCATAGAGTGGCAGACACCCAGGAAGGCGTTGGCAAAGGCCATGCCCGCCATGGTAGCCGCGTTGGCCATCTTCTCTCTGGCCTCCACGTCGGTCTGTCCGTTGTCATAGGCTCGGGGCAGATAGGCGAAAATGTCCTTGAGGGCTTGAATCGCGAGGCTGTCGGTGTACTGGGTCGCCATCATGGAGGCGTAGGCCTCCAGCGCGTGGGTCACAGCGTCGATGCCGGAGGAGGCGGTAAGGCCTCTGGGCGCCGTCATGTGGAAGTCGGTGTCGATGATTGCCATCTTGGGCAGGAGCTCATAGTCAGCCAGCGGGTACTTGACGCCGGTCTTCTCGTCGGTGATGACTGCAAACGGAGTGACCTCGGAGCCGGTGCCCGCGGAGGTGGGGACGGCGATGAAGTAGGCCTTCTCCCCCATCTTGGGGAAGGTGTAGACACGCTTGCGAATGTCGATAAAACGCATGGCCATATCCATAAAGTCCACCTCGGGATGCTCGTAGAGGACCCACATGATCTTTCCTGCGTCCATAGCGGAGCCGCCGCCCAGCGCGATGATGCAATCGGGCTTGAAGATCTTCATCTGCTCGGCGCCGGCCTTTGCGGATGCCAGTGTGGGATCGGGCGCTACGTCAAAGAAGCAGGTGTGCACAATGCCCATTTCATCGAGCTTGTCTGTGATGGGCTTGGTGTGACCGTTCTCATAGAGAAAGCGATCCGTGACCACGAAGCAGCGCTTCTTGTGCATCACAGTTTTCAGTTCATCCAGAGCCACCGGCAGGCAGCCCTTCTTGAGATAGACCTTCTCCGGGGCGCGGAACCAAAGCATGTTTTCTCTCCTTTCGGCCACGGTTTTGATGTTCAGCAAGTGCTTGCAGCCCACGTTCTCGCTGACGGAGTTGCCGCCCCAGGAGCCGCAGCCCAAGGTCAGGGACGGGGTGAGCTTGAAGTTGTACAGGTCGCCCAGACCGCCGTGAGAGGAGGGCGTGTTGACCAGAATCCGGCAGGTCTTCATTCTCGCGGAGAACTCTTCGAGCTTGGCCTGTTCCGTCTTCACGTTCAAATAGATGGAGGAGGTATGGCCGTAACCGCCGTCGGCGATCAGCTGCTCCGCCTTGGTGAAGGCGTCCTGAATGTCGGAGGCCCGATACATCGCCAGCAC
>JAFYAB010000152.1 GCA_017540945.1 Oscillospiraceae bacterium
ATCGTGATCCAGCGGGTCATCAACGGCTTCGGCTCCGGCGTCATCGCGGGCTACGCCGCGGGCGTCAAGCTGAACAACCTGGTGATCACCTCCTTCACGACCCTCTGCAACGGCATCTCCAACTTCACCGCTCAGAACCTGGGCGCGGGGAAGCAGAGCCGGGTCCGGGAGGGCTTCAGGGCCGGACTGAAGCTGGTCTGGGCTCTGAGCCTGGTCTTTGCCGTGCTGTATTTCTTCCTCGGCGAGCCCCTGGTCCGCTTCTTCATCGACGAGCCCACCGAGACGGCGGTCCGTACCGGCGTGATCTACCTGAAGATCCTGGCCCCCTTCTACTTCGTGGTCTCCGCCAAGCTGGCGGCGGACGGGGTCCTGCGAGGCGCCAAACGGATGAATCTCTTTATGATCGCCACCTTCACGGACCTGATCCTGCGGGTGGTGCTGGCGATTCTCCTGTCCAAAACCGGTCTGGGCTCCACCGGCATCTGGTGCGCCTGGCCCATCGGCTGGAGCATTGCCACGATCCTGAGTCTCCGCTTCTGTCTCCGGGGTCCGGCCAAAAACGAAAGCAGCGGAAAGGGGAATTGATCCCATGAACAAGCTTGGTTTTTATCCTGCCGCGCCTGACACGGACCGGCTTCAAGCCCTCCGGGAAGGGTGGGAGCGACAATATCGGTATGGGAGTGTCGCAGAACGAAAGGCGCGGGAGGCCAGGTGGTCGCCCTACTACAGCCTGATCTATCAGGCGCAGCTGGGGCAGCCCTATACGATCCCCGCGGAGCCCGGTCCTGTCGTCCGTACCCTGGCGGAGCAAGGGCTCGTACATCCGGAAGCCGCGGTTCTGGACATCGGCTGCGGCACCGGCGGGACCGCCCTGGAGCTGGCGCGGCTCTGCCGCTCTGTTACAGCCGTGGATTCCAACGAAACCGCCATTGAAGTTCTACGAGAGCGCTGTGCAGGAACGCATACGGAAAACCTCACCGCGCTTTGCGCCTCCTGGAATGACGGACGTCCGGGGGATGCCTGGGACCTGGTGATCTCCGCCATGTGTCCGGCGATCTGCAATCCGGAAGAGCTCCTGGCCATGGAGGCCTGCGCCAGAGAAACCTGCGTTCTGGTAACGGTGATGAAGGGCTCCGCGGACAAATACCGCAGTCAGATGATGCGGGAGCTGAATCTGCGGCCCGAGGGCATGATCACAGAGTACAGCACCTACCTGGACGTGCTTCGGGCCATGGGACGAGACGTCACAGTCTGGACCATGGAGCGCTTTACGAAACGGAACACAAGTCTCGAGGAGCTGCTGTGGCAGTTTCCCACGTATTTTGAGATTTTCGGTATGGAGCAGGAGGCCTCTGTCTCCTATTTGAAGTCGTTTTTTTGAGAAGCACCAGGAAAACGGCTTCCTGGCAGATGAAACGCAAATGAATGTCGCGATGCTGGTCTGGAAGCCGGTTTGTACGGAAGGAGGAACAAGGCAATGAAACGGAACGAAAAACCCGTGGTTTTGATTGTGGACGCCCAGGGGGGAGGGCTTGGCAGGCAGCTGATCGCCGGAATCCGTAAGGAGCCGGAGGATGTGAAGATCCTGGCCGTCGGCACCAATACGGCCGCTGCGGCCGCCATGCTGAAGGCCGGCGCGGACGAGGCCGCCACCGGCGAAAACTCTGTCCTGGTTGCCAGCCGGAAGGCGGATGTGATCATTGGGCCAGTGGGCATGGTGATCGCCGATTCCATGCTGGGGGAAATCACGCCTGCGATGGCGCAGGCTGTCGCGCAGGCAGACGCCGTTCGAATCATGATCCCCTTCAATTCTTGTGACAACTACATCGCCGGAGTCGCGGATTTCAACACGGCGAGGCTGATTCAGGACGCCCTCGGGCAGTTGAAAAAAATCTTGTCAAATTGGGATTGATATGCTATAATATATCAGAAATACGATGCGGCAGGAAGCTGCGTCTCCGTGCTGAAGCACGTAACTATATTGTGATCATGTAGGCTAAGAAGGCATACTGGCTCTGTGTACGGGGCCGAGTCTGCCTTCTTTTTTGCTTGTCACGAAGACAGGCGCCCTTCCGAAAGAGAAGAGAAAAGAATTACGGAGGTAATGAAGATGGCATGTTTTTTGGTTTCTGCAGCTGAAGCTGTGGTTGTGACTGCCGTAGAAAAGGCAGAGGAGAAGCGGGAGGTCAAGTCCGCTCCCAAGAAGGAAACCGTGGAGAAGATCCCCTTCAGCAGAAAGCTGAAATGGCTGACCTGGCTGCTCTGGGGCGGCGCGATTCTGCTGGCCTTCGAGCACGTCTGGCACGGAGAAGTCGTGCCCTGGTTCCCGTTCCTGACCGCGATGTCCGATCCGGAGGACAAGGCCGAAATGTTCCATGAGATGGCTACCATCGGCGTGACGATGGCAGTGCTGGTCACGGTTGCGTGGATCGGCATCTGCCTGGCTGCCGACGCGATCATGAAGCGCAAGGATAAGCCTGTCTCCCAGAAGGCATAAGGAGGAACCGTATGACTCTGCTGATTACCGTTTTTGCCGCGATTATCGCGACGGTCAAGTGGTATAACCGCAAGGACGATACCATGCAGCTTGGAATGCTCTGCTTCATGTTCTGGGGCGCTTCCCTCATGTGGCTGGGCGACGCGATCTTTGAGTATGCCGAGCTGAAGGCGGATTATTTTGCCCCCGCTGCGGCGGATATGCTGAACGACGCTTTCCTGGGCCTTTCCGTGGTGGCTCTGGCTCTGATCATCTGGCTGATCAGGCTGCTGATTACCGATCCCAAGGGCTCTGTGAAGGCTGCGCTGAAGAAAAAGAAATAATCGCCTCGGCGTATCCGCTCGGATCGCCAAAACCGGTCGGCAGCGCGAACTCTCTGCCGACCGGTTATATCTTCTGTTGATCGCTCTGTTGCGCAGGATGATATTCCCCCTATATCGAATCGGCAATATACAAAACTGACGGACTGTGCTATCATAGGATCACAGAGCATAGGGTTCCTTTCGCCCGTCGATATGCGATGTATCCGGTTCTGTAAAGCGCAGGCAGCTCCTTCCGCCAGGGTTGTCTGCGTTTTGCTTGTTTTTTACGAATTTCGATTCATGACGATGCAAAAGGAGGCTCAGCGAATGCAAGGATTTGATTATCAGACTCCCACGCGCCTGATTTTCGGAGAGGGCGTGATTCAAAAGCTGCCGGAGGTCCTCGGCGCAATTGGCAGGAAAGTACTGCTCGCCTACGGCGGCGGCAGCATCCGGAAAATGGGATTGTACGACAAGGTGATGGAGCTGCTGAAGGATTTTGAAATCGTGGAGCTGCCCGGCATCCAGCCCAATCCCAAATATGATCCCAGCGTTTTGGACGGCGTAAGGCTGTGTAAGGAGCATGGGATCGAGGTCATACTTGCCGTAGGCGGCGGCAGCGTTCTGGACTGTTCCAAGGCAATTGCGGCAGGTGCGAAATATGACGGTGACCCCTGGGACCTCATTTCCTATCAGGTCAAGGCCAAGGCTGCGCTTCCCGTCGTGGATATTCTGACTCTGGCCGCCACCGGCAGCGAATATGACTTCTACGGCGTTATCTCCAGGACCGAGACCAATGATAAGATCGGCTACGGCGATCCGCTGGTATATCCGGTATGCTCGTTCCTGGACCCGACATATACCTTTACAGTCTCGAAAAAACAGACTGCGGCAGGCTGCGCTGACGCCATGAATCACATCATGGAGCAGTATTTCTGCGAGGACCACACCTTGCTGAACGACGGCTTCTGTGAAGCGGGGCTGAAGAGCCTGATGATCAACACGAAAGCCTGCCTCGAAAATCCAGAGGACTTCAGGGCCAGGGCCGAAATGATGTTCGCCTGCACGCTCGGCTGCAACGGGATCTATTCACTGGGCAACAGTCCCTCCGGCTGGCCGCTGCACGGCATTGAGCACGCGCTCAGCGCCTATTATGACATCACCCATGGCGAGGGCCTAGCCATCATTACCCCGCGCTGGATGCGCTATGTGCTTTCCGAGCGCACCGTAGACCGCTTCGTGAAATATGGCGTCAACGTGTTCGGCATTGACCCAACGCTGGACAGCTTTGAGATCGCGGAGCAGGCAATAGACCGCACGTTTATCTTCTTTGAGGAAATCGGAATCCCTATGCGCCTGCGGGACCTGGGCATCGGTGAGGAACGCATCGACGAGATGGCGCATCACGTCGCCGTAAACGAGGGCTTGGAAAACGCCTGGGTACCGCTGTCAGAGTCCGATATCGCAGCCATTCTCCGCGAGTCTCTGTAATGGACGATTATTTGTGGGCAAGCCAAGCTTCTTCGTTTACAGATAATTTACAGAAAAACATGCATCTTTGTGTTATACTGAATTTGCCAAATCATTGAAGGAGGAACCTGACATGGCAGATCGCATTGTACTGAACACTATCTCCTACCACGGCCACGGGGCCATCGAAAACATCGTACCCGAGCTGCAGAAGCGCGGCTACAAGAAGGCCTTTGTGACCTCCGACGCCGCCCTCATCAAGTTCGGCGTCACCAAGAAGGTCACGGACCTGCTGGACGCCGCCGGCTTCGCCTACAGCGTCTACTCCGACATCAAGCCCAATCCCACCATTGAGAACGTACAGAACGGCGTCAAGGCATTCAAAGAAGCTGAGGCCGACTGCATCATCGCCATCGGCGGCGGTTCCTCCATGGACACCGCCAAGGCCATCGGCATCATCATCGAGAACCCCGAGTTCGCCGACGTCCGCTCCCTGGAGGGCGTGGCCCCCACCAAGAAGCACGCGGTCTTCACGATCGCCGTCCCCACTACCGCCGGCACCGCCGCGGAGGTCACCATCAACTACGTCATCACCGACGTGGAGAAGAAGCGCAAGTTCGTCTGCGTCGACACCAACGACATCCCCGAGGTCGCCGTAGTCGACCCCGATATGATGTCCTCCATGCCAAAGGGCCTCACCGCCGCCACCGGCATGGACGCCCTGACCCACGCCATCGAGGGCTACATCACCAAGGGCGCCTGCGCCATTTCCGATATGTTCCATCTCGAAGCGATCCGC
>JAFYAB010000153.1 GCA_017540945.1 Oscillospiraceae bacterium
GCAAGGAACGGTCGCTGACCCAGGAGCAGCTTTCCGAGGCGCTGGGGGTGACGGCAGGCGCGGTATATAAGTGGGAGGCGAAGCTGTCGATCCCGGAGCTGGAGCTGATCATTCAGATGGCTGACTTTTTCGATACCTCTGTAGACGTACTGCTGGGCTATGAAGTCAAGGATAACCGCCTGGAAGCAACGGTAAAGCGTTTACAGGAATACCGCCGCAGCAAGGATTGGGACGGGCTTGCGGAGGCGGAAAAGGCACTCAAGAAGTATCCGCACTCCTTTCAGATCGTCAACGCCAGCGCCGCGCTGTACCGCGCGTTTGGTTTTGAAAGCGGGGACAAGGCCCTGTTTCACCGCGCGCTGGAGCTTCTGGAGCAGTCCCGTCTGCTGTTGAGCCAAAACGAAGATCCCCAGATCAGCGAGCAGACGATCTACGGGAGAATCGCGCAAACGTATCTGGGGCTGGGCGAAACGGACAAGGCCATAGAGCTTTGGAAGACCCATAACGCGGACGGGGTGTTCAGCCCCCAGATCGGTCATATTCTGGCCCAAAACGATCAGGTTGAGGAGGCGGAACCGTTTCTGTCGGAGGCCCTGACGAAGCTCCTCTCCAATCTGGTCAACACGATCGTCGGCTATATGAACGTATACATGAAGCGCGGTGATCAAGCTTCTACCCAGGCGATCCTGAGCTGGGGGGTTGGGCTCCTGCTGGGGCTGCGGGAAGCGGACAAGCCCAACTACTTCGACAGAGTCAGCGCTGTTTTTCTCGCCGCTCTTGCCGGGTCGCAGTTCCTGTCAGGGCAGGGTGACGAGGCCCGTGACACCCTGATAAAAGCCAAAGAGCTCGCCGCCTTCTTTGACGCCTCCCCCAGCTATGATGAAAGCGACATCCGCTTTATCACCCGCATCGAAGGCGCCAGCGCCCACGACGACATGGGAGCCACGGCAATGGACGGTGTCCGCAACGCGGTAAGCCAATTTGAAAATGAGGAGTTTACCGCGCTTTGGAACGCGGTGAGCGAATAATAATCATAGAGCGGTGCCGCATGCATCCGCCCTTACCCCTCATCCATAAAAACAGATGTAAAAAAGGAGATACAAAAATGGAAAACGAGAAAGAAACTGTTGTGAAAAAAACCGTAAAAACCGGCATTTCCTTTGGCAGTGCCCTGGCCATGGTCATCAGCTATACCGCGTGGCATTCCATCGGCTGGGCCATTTTCCACGGCCTGCTCAGCTGGGTCTACGTGGTGTACTACATCATCCGCTACTGATGCACAATGCAGGAGGGATATCCGATGACCAAGAAAGAAACCCAGGCGCTGCGGCGCCCGTTTGTCAAAGAATTGTTTCGGAATAACAAATTCAATTTGGCGATGACTGTGATCGCAGCCCTGCTGGGAGCCGCTGCGGAGCTGGTGATCTCCTGGCTCATCAAGGAGGTCGCCGACCTGATCTCCGGAGAATGCCCCTACGGCTTCGGCACGCTGCTGATCATCACGGTATGCGCGTTTGCGCTGTTCGGGATGGGGTGGATCCTGGACGGGACCTTCCTCTCCGCGTTCCGGGCAAAGGCGATGAAGCAGTATCGGGAATACGTGTTTGGCCGGCTGCTGGAAAAAGGCATTCAGGCCTTCTCGGGAGAGAACAGCTCGCTCTATCTCTCCGCGCTCTCCAATGACGTGAACACCATCGAAACGGAGTTCATCGGGCGGCTGCAAAACACCGTTCAGGTGGGCATTGCGTTCATCGGCGCGCTGGGTCTCATGCTCTGGTGCAGCCCGCTGCTGACACTGATCGCCATCGGTTTCTCCCTGCTGCCCATCATCGTCTCCGTGGTCCTGGGAAACAAGGCGGCAATCGCGGAAAAGAATGTTTCCGATCAAAAAGAGAGCTATACCGGCATGCTGAAGGACGCACTCATGGGCTTCTCTGTGATCAAGAGCTTTAAGGCGGAGAAAAGCATTGCTGCTTTGCATGATCACAGCAATGAGGATGTAGCGGAGGCCTCGAAAAAGCGCACGAAGGTGAACGTACTGGTGAGCTATTCCTCCGGCGTTGCGGGCGCGATCCTGCAGTTCGGCGTATTCTTCGTCGCTGCCGCGCTGGCGCTCTCCGGCAGGGGCATCACGGCAGGTACCGCGATCGTATTCGTACAGCTTCTGAACTATGTGCTGGGCCCCATCCAGGCGTTCCCGGAGTTTTTCGCAGGCACAAAGGCCTCTTTTGCGCTGATCGACAAGCTGGCCCAGGCGCTGAATCAACACGTTCCCGACGAGGGCGAGGCCATCGAGCCCCGGCTCCGGGACGGGATTTTCGTAAAAGACCTCGCGTTTTCCTATGAGCCGGACAAGCCCGTCCTGAAGGGCATGGATCTGGAGCTCCGGGCCGGCGGCTGCTATGCCCTGGTGGGCGGCTCCGGCAGCGGTAAATCCACCCTGCTCAATCTGCTGATGGCATCCTCCCGCGACTATCAGGGGCAGATCCTCTACGACGGAAAGGAGCTCAAAACCGTCTCCACGGGTTCGCTCTATGATCTTGTGTCGATCATTCAGCAAAATGTGTTCGTCTTTAACAGCTCGATTCGGGACAACATCACCATGTTCTCCGATTTCCCGGAGGCGGAAATCGACCGGGCGGTGCGCCTGTCCGGGCTCAGCAGGCTGATCCAGGAAAAGGGCGCGGACTACCTCTGCGGCGAGAACGGCTCGGGTCTCTCCGGCGGCGAGCGGCAGCGGATCTCCATTGCCCGGGCCCTGCTGCGCAAGACTCCTGTGCTCTTTGTGGACGAGGCCACGGCCTCCCTGGACGCTGAGACCTCCTTCGAGGTGCTGGACGCCATTCTGAAGCTGGACGGCTACACCCGCGTCATCGTCACCCACGACCTGGACGAAAACATCCTTCGCCGGGCTTCCGGCCTGTTCGCGCTGAAAAACGGCGAGCTTGCGGAGCAAGGAACCTTCGAAGAGCTTATGGACCGGAAGGGCTACTTCTATTCCCTGTTCACCGTCTCCCAGAATTGATCTGATTCGGTTCCGGTATCATAGCAGCGCTTTGATCCCCGGCAACTCCACGTCTCTGTGCTCAACGCTGATAACGAAAGGATGACCAGGCCGGAAAATGCGGTGAACACATGTCCGGACAAAAAGGGTCCTTCCCGCTGACCATTCGCGGA
>JAFYAB010000154.1 GCA_017540945.1 Oscillospiraceae bacterium
AAGATCCGCTACGACGGCATCAACATCACCAAGATCAAAAAGCCGGATCTCCGCCGCTCCCTGGGCGTGGTGCTCCAGGACGTGAACCTCTTCACCGGCACCGTCATGGACAACATCCGCTACGGCAAGCTGGACGCCACCGACGAGGAGTGCATCCGGGCCGCCAAGCTGGCCAACGCCCACGACTTTATCACCCGCCTGCCCCAGGGCTACGATACCATGCTCACCGGCAACGGCGCCAACCTCTCCCAGGGCCAGCGCCAGCTCCTGTCCATCGCCCGGGCGGCGGTGGCGGATCCCCCGGTGATGATCCTGGACGAGGCCACCTCCTCCATCGACACCCGCACCGAGGCCCTGGTCCAGCAGGGCATGGACGCCCTGATGCACGGCCGCACGGTCTTTGTCATCGCCCACCGGCTGAGTACGGTCCGCAACGCCGAGGCCATCATGGTCCTGGACCATGGCCGCATCATCGAGCGCGGCTCCCACAAGGACCTGATCGCCCAGAAGGGCGTCTACTACAGGCTCTACACGGGCGCCTTCGAACTGGAATGAGCCTCCAAAAACAAATAATCAAAAATTCAGCCCCACTTATGGGACTGAATTTTTGATATCATGGTCCTGAACGCCTGAAAAAGCGGAAAGGAGCGAACGCTATGGATCTCACAACGAAACTGAACGCGGAGCAGATGGAGGCGGTCACCGCCACGGAGGGCTTCGTCCGGGTCATCGCGGGGGCCGGCTCCGGCAAGACGAGAGCCCTGACCCACCGCTTCGCCTGGCTGGTGAACGAGCTGGGCATCCTGCCGGGTAATATCCTCTGCGTCACCTTCACCAACAAGGCCGCCAACGAGATGCGCCAGCGCATCCACCTGCTCACCGGGGACAACGATACCGGTTACATCAACACCTTCCACGGCTTCTGCGTCTCGGTGCTCCAGGAGGACAGCTTTGCCGTGGGCTATCCCAAGGCCTTCCTGGTGCTGGACAACTCCGACATCGACGCCATGCTGCGGATCATCTACGAGGAGCGGGGCCTGACCCTGCGGGACATGACCTTCGCCAACGCCCGGGACATGATCGAGATGCAGAAGCTTCGATTCCACCCGGAGTATTACGAGGATCTGATCGACCTGCCCCTGGAGGACCTGCGGGCCAAGTACGACGGAGCCCGGAGCCGGGACAACATCATCTTCTACGGCTACCTCTACCAGCAGAAGAAGTGCTTCGGCCTGGACTACAACGATCTGATCAAATTCTCCATCTACATTTTCCGGAAGCACGCCGACATCCGCCTCAAGTGGCAGCGGCGGCTGGAGTACATCATGATCGACGAGTTTCAGGACATCGACGAGCCCCAGTACGAGCTGATGGAGCTGCTCTGCGACTACCACAAGAACCTCTTTGTGGTGGGGGACCCGGATCAGACCATCTATACCTGGCGGGGGGCTGATATCCGCTATCTGTTGGACTTTGACCAAAAGCACCCCGGCACCCGCACCATCTTTATGAACCGCAACTATCGCTCCACGCCCCAGATCCTGGAGGCGGTCAACGACCTGATCGACAAGAACCGGAACCGGCTGAAGAAGGATCTGATCCCCACTCTGCCGACGGGGCCGAGGGTGCTCTGCCACCATGCCGAAACTCCCGACGAGGAGGCCAAATGGATCGTCTCCCGGATCCGGGCCCTCCATGCCGCCGGCACCGCGTACCGGGACATAACCCTGCTCTACCGGGCCCACTACCTGACCCGCTCTGTGGAGGACGTGCTGAACAAGGAAAAGCTGCCCTATACGATCTACAGCGGCGTGCCCTTCTACGGCCGGGCGGAGATCAAGGACGCCCTGAGCTACCTGCGGCTCATCGCCTACCGGGACGACCTCTCCTTTCTGCGGGTGGCCAATGTGCCCAAGCGGAACCTGGGCAAGCGGCGGATGGAGTTCTTGCAGGCCTGGGCGGAGGAAAACCACTGCTCTCTCTTCCTGGCTCTGCAGAAGAATCTGGACACGGAGCTCTTCCGGGGCACCAAGGCCGCGGCCTTCGTCCGGCTGGTGGAGGAGTTCTCCGCCTCCTGGGAGGGGCGGCCCGTATCCGAGCTGCTGACCGCCCTGCTCCATGAGAGCCGCTACGAGGAGCTGCTGCGAACCGAGGGCAGCCAGGAGCGTCTGGACAATTTGGCAGAGCTGAAGCAGTCCATCTACGAGTACGAGACAAGCTGCGGCGAGGAGGCGGATCTGCCCCACTACCTGGCTCACGTGGCCCTCTATACCAACACCGATCTGGACGAGCAGGGCGACAAGCTGAAGCTCATGACCGTCCACGCGGCCAAGGGCCTGGAGTTTCCCCACGTCTTCCTGCTGGGCCTCAACGAGGGCGTCTTTCCCTCCCGCAAAACCGGGACCCTGGAGGCCATGGAGGAGGAGCGGCGGCTCTGCTTCGTGGCCATGACCCGGGCGGAGCGGAGCCTCTGCCTCTCGGAGGCGGCGGGGCGCAATTTCGACGGCTCTCCCCGTTACCCCTCCC
>JAFYAB010000155.1 GCA_017540945.1 Oscillospiraceae bacterium
GCCAAGGCCTTTTCCTGTCCGGTGGACGCGGAGGCCCTGCGGGAGGCCCGGAGCGCCGTGGCGGAGGAGATCAACGAGATCCTGCTGCACCGGCTGCGGAGCAACATCCGCTTCTGCCAGAAGTGCGGAAAGGCCCTGCCCCTGCACACGCGGGGCCGTCTTTGCGCCCAATGCTGGCGAAAACAGCGCTGAACGGCCCTTTTTTCGGGCTTCGCGGCGCTTTCCCCAAATATCCGCCCGTGATTTTGTCTATCCTGACAAGGGAAAAGTGCGCGGTTTTTTTATTTTTTTGATTGATATTTTTTTGTGGAGTCTGTATAATGGCAGGAGAGCACAATTCAATTGAAGGAGGCAATTTGAATGAAAACGCTTAAACTCATGGACAACCTGTACTGGAACGGCGTCCTGGATCCCGAGCTTCGCGTATTTGACATCATCATGAATACCGAATTCGGTACGACCTATAACTCCTATTTCCTGCGCGGCACCGAAAAAACCGCAGTGTTCGAGACCGCGAAGGCCAAATTCTGGGATGACTACAAGGCAGCCGTCCAGGAGTTGGTCGGCCCCGGCGAGCTGGACTACATCATCGTGGACCACACCGAGCCGGACCACGCGGGCAGCGTGAAGAACCTGCTGGAGCTCTATCCCCGTGCCGTCGTCGTCGGCACTTCCACCGCCATCGACTTCCTCAAGGAGATCATCAACTGCGACTTCAACTCCATGGCCGTCGGCGACGGCGATACCCTGGACCTCGGCAGAAAGACCCTGAACTTCATGGTCCTGCCCCAGCTGCACTGGCCGGACACCATGTACACCTACCTGGAGGAGGACCGCGTGCTCTTCACCTGCGACTCCTTCGGCAGCCACTACAGCCATGAGGGGATCCTCCGCTCCAAGGTCACCGATACCGAGGGCTACCTCCGCGCCACGAAGTATTACTTTGACAACATCATCGGGCCCTTCGCCGTCCCCTTCATGGCCGACGCCCTGGACCGCATCAAAGACCTGGACATCCGCATGATCTGCACCGGCCACGGCCCCGTGCTGGACAGCCACCTGGACGAGATCTTCGAGCTCTATCACCAGTGGTGCGCCCGTCCCGTGGAGCGGGAGCGCAAGCTGGTGGTCATGCCCTACGTCAGCGCCTACGGCTATACCGCCCAGCTGGCTGAGCGCATCGCCGCCGGTGTGGCGGACGCCGGTCCCATCGACGTCCATACCTACGACATGGTCACCACCGAGGCCGGCCCCGTCGTCGCGGAAATGGCCGCGGCGGACGGCCTGCTCTTCGGCTCTCCCACCATCCTGGGCGAGGCCCTGAAGCCCATCTGGGACCTGACCCTCAGCCTCTTCCCGCCCGTCCACGGCGGCAAGCACGCCAGCGCCTTCGGCAGCTACGGTTGGTCCGGCGAGGCCGTGCCCCATCTGCTGGAGCGTCTGCGCCAGCTCCACTGCAAGGTGGAGGACGAGGGCTTCCGCATCCGCCTCCAGCCCAGCGACAACCAGCTCCTGGACGCCTATGAGTTCGGCTATCGCTTCGGCTGCTCCGTGCTGCGCAAGAAGGAAGTCCAGCCCGAGACCTCCAACGCCAGAAGCACCCTGCTGAAGTGCCTGGTCTGCGGCGCCATCTTCGACTCCAGCCTGGATTGCTGCCCGACCTGCGGCGTGGGCAAGGACAAGTGCGTCCCCGTGGCCGACAAGTCCACCAGCTTCCAGAACGCCACCTTCGAGAAGTTCCTGGTGCTGGGCGGCGGCCCGGCGGCACACTTCGCGGCCAAGGCCATCCGCGAGCGCAACGCCAGCGCCAGCATCATCATGATTACCAACGAGTACGAGATCCCCTACAACCGCCCGATGCTGACCAAGGTCACGCTCCAGGATCTGAGCTATGACCGCCTGGCCATCGAGAGCCGCGAGTGGTACTCCCGTCAGAACATTCGCATCGTCTTCGGTCAGACCGTCGAGTCCATCGACGTGGCCAACAAGACCGTCAAGACCAACCGGGCCGAGTACGTCTATGACAAGCTGATCTACGCCCTGGGCGCCCGCTGCTTCGTGGCCCCCATCCCCGGCTCCGACCAGCCCCACGTGGTCTCCATCCGCTCCATCGCCGACTGCCTCAAGGTGCAGGATCTGGCCAAGGACGCCAAGCACGCGGTCATCATCGGCGGCGGCGTCATGGGTCTGGAGAGCGGCTGGGAGCTCAAGAAGGGCGGCCTGGATGTCACCGTCCTGGAGACCATGCCCGCGCTGCTCCCGCGCCAGATGGACGACGCCGCCGGCACCGTGCTCCGTCAGGAGTGCGAGAAGGTGGGCGTGAAGGTCATGGTCGGCGCGAAGATCACCCAGATCACCGACAAGTCCGTCCTCCTGGCCGACGGCACTGAGCTGCCCGCCGAGCTGGTCATCATGTCCACCGGTATGCGCGGCAACGTGGCCGTGGCGAAGGACGCCGGTCTGGAGATCGGCAACATCATCAAGGTGGACGAGCACATGGCCACCAGCGCCCCCGACGTCTGGG
>JAFYAB010000016.1 GCA_017540945.1 Oscillospiraceae bacterium
ACGCCAGCCCTGAGATTCCTTGACAAGGAAAGCGGTCTCGGATAGATTGTTCTCCATCGCCAGCTTCATCATGGAGGCGTCCGGCGGCCAGCGGTCCATCACGCAGACTGCTGCCGGATTTCCGGAGAACGGCCTGTCCGTAAAGGCATCAACGATAAATTGCTTCATCATCGTGTCCTCCTAAAACCTCATTTACAGGAAAACCACGGTTTCCGAAAGCGGTTTTCTGTTCGCGTGGTTCGGCAGCGGGCCGGCGCCCTCCGCGGCGTAACCCAGATCCAGCACCATGAGGACTTCCTCATGTTCGGGCAGACCGAGAGACGCAGCCAGCTTGTCCGGATCGAAATAATTGAGCCAACAGCTGTCCACGCCCTCGTCGGCGGCAGCCAGGATCAGATGTGTGGCGACGATGGATGCGTCCTCCACGCCGGAGTTCCGCTTTCCGCCGGGATAGGTGAAGACGTTGTTTTTATCGAACGCCACCACCAGGACAGTCGGCGCACCGTAACGGCAGGGCGTCGCCGCGTCGATCTTCGCCAGCAGCACAGGGGATTGGATCACGTAGACCTTCTGCTCCTGGAGATTTTTTGCGGTAGGCGCAAGGCGGCCTGCCTCAAGGATCGCGTTCAGCTTTTCCGGCTCCACCTGGCGGTCGGAAAACTTTTTACAGGAATAACGGCGCTGAATGACTTCTTTGAATTCCATAGGAAAAATCTCCTTTCTGAATGATTGAATCACGGCAGTCGTGCTTCTCAGACGACGCCTTTGGCTGCGCTGCTTTGAATGTTGTTCATACGGGCGTAGCTCCCGCCGAGAGCCACCAGCTCCTCGTGGGTACCCTCTTCGGTGACGCGGCCCTCCTCGATAACCAGGATCTTGTCGGCGTTCCGGATCGTGGAGAGGCGATGGGCGATGGCGATGATGGTCCGGCTGCCTGCGATCCCGGCGATAGCCCGCTGAATCTGCTGCTCCGTTTCCACGTCCACCGAGGCCGTGGCCTCGTCCAGGATCACGATGGGTGAACGCCGCAGAATGGCCCGAGCAATGGCGACGCGCTGCTTCTGTCCGCCGGAAAGCCGCAGACCGCGCTCCCCGACCTGGGTCTCATACCCGTCCGGCATGGCAAGGATATCCTCATGGATGTTGGCAGCCTTGGCGGAGTCCATGATTTCCTCCATGGTCGCCTCGGGTACCGCATAGCCGATGTTCTCTGCGATGGTGCCGTTGAAGAGGAAGGTGTCCTGCAGCACCGGGGAGATGTTTCGACGCAGGCTTTCCAGCGTGACGCCGGAAATGTCATGCCTGTCAATGAGAATGCTGCCTTCATTGGGTTCATAAAAGCGGGAGATGAGCTGGGTCAGCGTGGTCTTACCCACGCCTGTAGGGCCCACCAGGGCCAGCATCTTTCCAGGCTTCACATGGAAAGACACGTCCCGTAGAACAGGGATCTTGTCGTCATAGGAAAAGCTCACATGCTCAAAGCGCAGATCGCCCCGGACGTTTTCCAGCGGAGCGGCGTCGGTCCGGTCTTCAATCTCGCAGGGAGCGTCCAGTACGGCCAGCACCCGTTCGGCGCCCGCCAGGGACTGCTGCATGCCTTCCAGCAGATTGGCGAGGCCCGTTACCGGGCCGTAGAACAGGCTCAGATACAGGAGGAATGCAACGATATCCGCCACGGACAGCCCCTCCCGGTAGGCCATGAGCCCGCCAAAGCCGACCACCAGAATCGTGCCGATGGAGGAGATGAACTCCACCGAGGGGTGAAAAATCGCGCTGATCTTCAGGGCGTGAAGCATGGCCCGGACGTGCTCGAAGTTTCGTTCGTTGACCCGCTCCGTCTCGTATTCCTCCCGGCCGAAGGACTGGATCTCATGGACGCCGGAGAGATTATCCTGGAGCTTGGCGTTGAGCTCGCCCATCTTCTTCTGGGAGATTCGGAAGAAGGGCCGGACCTTTTTGGAGAAGATCACGCCGGAAATCAGAATCAAGGGGATGGGGGCGCAGGTGATCAGGGCCAGCTTCGGGTTGATGGTCAGCAGCATGATCAGCACGCCCAGGAAGGTGACCAGATTCGTGATGCTCTCCGGGATCATGTGGGCGTATAGAAGTTCAAAGTCCCGGGTATCGTTGACCACCCGGCTCATCAAATCGCCGGTCTGCTTGTCGTGGAAGTAGCCCAGGTGCATCCGCTCCAGCTTGTCGTAGACCCGGGTGCGCAGGTCACCCACCAAGTACCAGGCGGCTTTGTGGGAGAGATAGCTGCTCAGAAAGCGGAACAGGACCCGCAGCAGATACAGCCCCAACAGCACCGCAGTCAGGACCCCGATCCTGTGAAGTCCCGCCTCATCCACTCCGCGTTCCACTACGCCGGTCATGGCGGAGAGGGCCTTAGGCGCGGCCAGATTCACGCCAGTCAGCGCCAGGGTGGAGAGATTGCGATGACGTACAGGGTCTTGTACCGAATAGCCTCGCGGCTCAGGCGCCAAAGCATTTTCATGGGATCCGTCCTCCCATCTGTTCAGATTTTCTGTCGTTCAAAAAGGATGACAGCGACTCAGTAGTTTTCCTTTCGGACCTCAAAATAAGCTTGCGGATGCTTGCAGACGGGGCAGATCTCCGGTGCCGCGGTCCCGACCACCACGTGGCCGCAGTTTCGGCATTCCCACATAGTCACGCCGCTTTTTTTAAAGACCGCCTTGGTCTCCACGTTCTTCAGCAGGGCGCGGTAGCGCTCCTCATGCAGCTTTTCGATGGCCGCGACGCCGCGGAACTGGGCGGCCAGCTCGGCGAAGCCCTCCTCCTCGGCCTCCCGGGCCATCCGTTCATACATGTCCGTCCATTCGGCGTTCTCCCCCTCCGCTGCGTGCAGGAGGTTTTCAGCGGTGTCTCCCAGCTCTCCCAGGGCCTTGAACCAAAGCTTCGCGTGCTCCTTCTCGTTCTCCGCCGTCTGCAGGAAGAGGGCCGCGATCTGCTCGTAGCCGGCCTTTTTGGCAACGGAGGCGAAGTAAGTATACTTGTTTCTCGCCTGGGACTCGCCCGCAAAGGCCTCCCAGAGGTTTTTCTCGGTCCTGGTCCCGGCATAGGGATTCTTCTTTTTCTCCTCCAGCTTCTTAAACTTTTCCGCCGGCTGCTTGCACACCGGACATTTCTCCGGGGGCTGCTCCCCCTCGTGAACGTAGCCGCAGATCGTACATACCCATTTTGCCATTTCCGTTTCTCCTTTCAGTTTATTTGTTGTTTCGTGATTCGGGACTATTTTCAACAGTTTCTTTGTCGATTCGACGGGGAACTCCGCTGACGGCCGGCTTAAGGATTGGCAACAAGGGTCTTTGCGAAGTCTGCCGCCGCCTTCAGATCTGCTTCATTGGGTCTGCCCTTGTGGATGCCCTTGAATTCGCCTTTGCAGTGGAACTCCCTTTTGTCCATGGGAATCCCGAGCTTGTCCGCCTCGGCCTTGACCTTCTTCCAGGTGGAGTTCAACATGGCGGCTGAACCGAAATTGACGATGCGGCCAACCTTGTCTTTCGACAAAGTTTTGAGGAAAGCCCGGATCTCCGGGTCAATGGAAAACGCGTAATAGGAATTGCCAAGGAACAGGATATCGACCGGTTCTGCAACAGGGCTGCTGATGGGAAGCGCCTCCACACCGACTGCCTCCGCCACCGCTTCGGCCAGACGCTTTGTGTTCCCGGTCTTCGTGTAATACCGGACTGCGATTGTCATAACGAGTCATCTCCCTTCTGATATGTATAAATTTTTGTGAGAATAGAACAATTATACAGCAGAGGCTGATTAAAAGCATTGTGCTGCCCGGGTATCGTTGACCACCCGGCTCATCAGATCGCTGGTCTGCTTGTAGTGAAAGTAGCCCAGATGCATCCTCTCCAGCTTGTAGTAGACTCCGGTGCGCAGGTCACCCACCAAGTACCAGGCGGCCTTGTGGGAGAGATATCTGCTCAGAAAGCGGAACAGGACCCGCAGCAGATACAGGCCCACCAACACCGCGGTCAGAAGCCAGATCCGGCGCAGACCTGCCTCGTCCACGCCAGACTCCACCACGCCGGTCATGGCGGGGAAGGCCTTCGGCGCGGCCAGATTTACCCCGGTCAGCGTCAGGGTGGAGAGGATCGCGATGACGTACAGGGTCTTGTACCGAATGCCTCGCGGCTCAAATGCCAAAGCATCTTCATCGAAACGCCCTCGGCCGGATCAGGCCCGGTGGATATAGCCTGCCTTCCTGGGGGCGGCGGGTCTGCCCGCGCCGGCAGGCCAGCCGAGGATGCAGTGGCCGATGCCCTCGTAGTCGCCCTCGATGCCGAGCTCCCGGAGCAGGACCTTGCCCTCCTCGCTGTCAAATTCCTCCTTTGCCCGGTGGATCCAGCAACTGCCGACCCCCAGGGCGTGGGCTGCCAACATCAGGTTGCCCATGACCAGGCTGCCGTCGTAGAGGTAAGTGGGCACCCGGCGGTCCGCCAGGACAATGATGAGCTCCGGCGCGCCGTAGAAGGGATCGCCGTCCATGCCCATGACGGCGGCATTCATCTTCGAGAGCCTGTCCCGCAGCGCCCTGTCGGTGACGGCGATCATAACGGGAGACTGCCTGTCCATGCCGGTGGCGGCGTAGGTGCCCGCCTCCAGGATCTGCTCCAGCACGTCCTCGGGAATCAGCTCCGGCTTGTAGCTCCGGCAGCTCCGGCGCTCCTTCAGCCCTCTCAAAATCTCGTTCATATCCTTGCCCTCCTGCATCAAATTTGGAACGGATGATTGACGATGCATCCGTTGTGGTGTATAATCATTCTAAATCTTAAAGTTTGCTCTAAGTCAAGAGATTTTTTGGAGGGATGAAGTATGACGTATTCGATCCAGGAGGTCAGCGAAAAGACCGGTCTTTCGGCCCACACCCTGCGCTATTACGAGAAAGAGGGTCTGCTCCCGGGGGTGGAGCGCAGTTCCAGCGGCTTCCGCCAGTATTCCGACGCGGACCTGGAGCTGCTGGGCGGGATCTGCTGTCTCAAAAACACAGGCATGTCTCTGCGGGAGATCGCCCGGTTTATGCAGCTCACCAAGGAGGGCGACAGCACCCTGCGGCAGCGCTGCGCCCTGCTGGAGGCCCACCGCGGCAAGGTCCTGGCCCGGATGGCGGAGATGCAGTCCTATCTGGACAAGGTCACCCGGAAGCTGAACTGGTACTGCGAAAGGCTGAAGGATTACGAAACCGATCCGGACCCACGGAAAGAATAAGGCAGGAGCTTTTATGTTGCTGCTTCAGGGCGACACGGAGGCGGCAAAAGCGTTCGTTGGAAACGACGCTGAGATACTCAATAATACACTCTACAGGATCAAAAGAGCAATTGCAAATAACCCCATAGACGCAGCAACGCCTCTGAACCACATCGGCTCGGAGGCGTTTTTGTTATCTCTCTTCGGGTGGACAGGTCTTCGGGAGGATTTCAAAAAAGTTCTTACCGATCCTGCCAGAAAAGTCCCGAAAAATAATCTGGGACCGCTAAGAATTTCTTAAGAAGCACATGGCCTTCAGGTCTGAGAGGGTGGCCTAAAAACTCCGCACCGGTGGCCCTGAAAGGCCGTTTTCGTTCTCCATTGACCACAAATTACGCGGTTACCCCCATAAACCACATGGTTATCCAGCCGATTGTGTCAGCATATCATGGTGTAAATCGAAAAAGGCAGTCCAGTCGTGACCTATAACAACGAAATACAGCAGTTTTTTTCAGAACAGATAAGGAAATACCAACACTTGCGTTGTATAACAGGTGAACGGGTCAGACGTACCCGACCGGAAAGTATGTTGTCCCTGCCGGGACCGGATGGAAAGGAGATTTCCCCATGAAACGGAATCTGATTAAAACGATACTCTGCCTTCTGCTGACAGCTCTGATGATCGCCGCCCTGAGCGCCTGCGGCGACTCAGGCACAGAGACGAACACCCACGACGCACCTCAAACAGAAGCCCAAACCGAACTGCGGACAGACTCGCAGGCGGAGCCCGAGCGGCTGATGACGATCCTGGACCAGGACGGAGGGCGCCTGGGCGGGATCGACGAGCGGGCCGCCTGTACCGCTGCAGACGCTGGGATCTTGTACAGCGTCTTTGCACCGTCAGAGTATCAGCCCACGGCAACAGCGGAATATCGCTTCATCCGCACAGCCGACCGAAAGGACCTCCTGCTGGGGCGCCTGGAGGACCAGGGCTATGAGGCGGTCTATGCCCGTACGGAGTTGGACGGAGTCGTCTATACCCTGGCCGTCACCGGCAATCCCATGGACAAAACGCCGGATCCGCTCTGGCTGCTGGCGCTGGACCCCGCCGCGGAGACCATGACCAAGTACCAGGTCTCAGAGGACGGCTTCCCCTATGACGCCATGGCGTCTGTCGGCGGGAAGCTGCTGATCCTGAACCACGAAACCCTTGCAGCCCGCTGCGACAAGCTCCTGGAATTCGACCCGGCCTCCGGCGCGCTGCGGGAGCTTTTGTCCTTCCCCGACGACGGCACGGTTTCTCTGCGGGGCGTCTGCGCCGCGACGGACGGCTTCTGCCTGCTGCGGCTGCGCTTGGAGAACGGCAATCCCGCGGAGCTTCTGCTGGACCGCTATGACAACGAGGGCAGGAAGCGCTCGGAGAGATCACTGAACGAGACCCTCATCCCGGCAGCCAAGTCTGTCTCCGGGCTCGTGAACGAAGCGGACATTCTGAACGAATTCGGCATGATGGTCAGCGGCTTCTCCGTTCAGGAGGACCGGTATCTGTACTACGAGAACTTTGGCACCCTGCGGGCGGTGCTGGATCTGGATCGCGGAGAGGCCCTGCTGTCGAAGGACGACCTCTGGTGCCTGTCCAGGGGCAGCGGCAGCCCGGCGGTCTACCGCCTGGACTTTGACGGGGACAGGGAGAACCCGGAGGTCCTGGCGCTCCGGGATGGTGAATGGGCAGAAGTCTCCTTCGAGCTCAAGGACGAACACAGGATGCTGCGGGTTCTGTCCCTCTCTCCCGGCGGTACCTGGCTGCTGCAGCTGTCAGACAGCGTCAACGCCTATGATGGCAGCGAGGTCCTGTATCTCCGACAGGAGCCCTGAACATTACCGGCCGTGTCAGAGCGGCACACAGCGCGAAAGGACAGCGCAAAGCCAACCGAAACAAAAGCAAAACGGCCAGAGGTGTAAAGATCCCCTGGCCGTGTGCTTAGGCTGTTTGGTTTCCCGTATTATATCATCGTCTGTAACCGGTGTTTGGTTTTTTGCCGCCTTGCTTATGGTTCGGCAGTCGTCGCCCTGTCAGAATGCCCGCAAACGTACGCGGCAATCCGCTCGGCGCCGTCCTGCGGCATGTGCTGCCGCTGGCATTCCTTGACCCGGGCCGCCGTCTTCTCGTCGTAGACCATGCGGTCTGCGAATCTGGCTGCCTCGTCAAAGTTCTCCGCCATCATGGACATCCCCAGTTCGCAGAAAAACCGTGCGTTGCGGGTCTCGACGCCGGGGATCATCATGGTATGCACCAGGGGCACGTTCACCACCGCAGCCTCCGCGCTGGAGATCCCGCCCGCCTTGGACAGGAGCACGTCCGCGGCCCTCATATACGCGCTGACCCGGTCGGTGAAGGGCACCGGCCGGACGCGGGGATCCTCGTGCCGGGCCGCGCCCAAGGCGTCCAGCAGCTCCCGGTTGCGCCCCGCCAGGACACAGAGCAGCATCTCATCGTCCGGGACCTTCAGCAGCTTCTCACACAGACCGATGGCGTCCCCGCAGCCGATGCCGCCCGTCATGATCAGGTAGATCTTCGCCTCCGCCGGAAGCTCCAGAGAAGCGCGGGCTTCGGCCTTGGTCATCTCCGAACGGAAGGAATCCGCCACCGGCATACCCGTGACGATCAACCGCTCGGCCGGGATCCCCGCCTGCTCGCACTCCGCCTTGACCCGCTCATGGGGCAGGAAATACGCGTCCAACTCCGTCTCAGCCAGGAAGGGGATGCAGGTATAGTCCGAAAGGATGCCGTAACAACGGGCCTTCAGCTCCCAGTGCTTCCGAATGAAGGTCAAAGTCTCCATGGGGAAGAGATGGGAACAAACCACAGCGTCGTAGCCGTTTTTGTTGATTAGGTCGCAGAGCTTGCGGCCGTAGTTCGTATTCATCAAATAGACCGGGGACGTGACACCCAGAGCGCTGACCTTCTCACCGGTCCTGTACATCCAGCCGAAGAGGTTCGGCGCTTTGGTGGATATCACGTTGAGCAGCTGCTCCACGCCGATGGGT
The DNA here is from genome assembly GCA_017540945.1 of Oscillospiraceae bacterium. The sequence goes on from JAFYAB010000016.1 coordinate 8,269, forward strand.
CCCGGCTCCCCGAAAAGGTGCAGCATGTCGAAGAAATCCGTCTCCACGCCCATGCGGTCCAGCTGCTGCCGCACCGCCCTGGCGCAGTGATTGTGTCCTTCTCCCGTGCTGCAGCTCAAAAGCAATACCTTCATCATAATAAATTAACCGCATCTTTACGCCGGATTGAATTTGTCCTTAGGCTGCTTGCAGCGCGGGCATTTCCAGTCGGCGGGCAGGTCCTCAAAACGGACGCCACCGTGCTCGGCAGGATCGTAGACATAGCCGCAGATCGAGCAAACGTACTTGCCGGTTGCCTGCCCTTTTTCGATTTCACCAACAGGGATGCTTTCAGGCGGGTTGTTCAGATCGACCACTTTCTTTGCTTCCAGATTCTCACAGCCCAACGGCGTATGGGTTGAGAGGTAGACTGTTGGGTGGCTTGCGATAAATGCCCGCACGGCGTCCAGTGTTTTTCTGGCTGCGGGCAAATCCTCAAAGACGATGGAGAGCTTGTTCTGATACAGCGCTTCATCCGTATAGGTCACGTCGCCGTGGATCATGTAGTACAACCCGCCGTCCTCGACGATCACGATGCTGTTGCCGTTCGTGTGGCCCTTTCCGGAGATGTACCAAACACCTTCCGAGATCTTCTGGCTTTTTGCAAAGTTGGCGTAGGGGCCGTCGGTAAAGTCTACCGGCACGACATTCGGATATTGCAGCTCCTGCGCGGCGCATTCCTCCCGGGCGGCATAGATCGCAGCGTTCGGGAACAGGCGCAGCTCGCCGGTGTGGTCTCCGTGCTTGTGGGTAATCAGGATTTTAGTGACCTGCTCGGGCCGATATCCGAGCTTTTCCAGCGCATCGGCATAGGTGTTGACCCGCTTGCCCATATAGATGAGGCTCTTCTCATCCGGTACCATGTCCGGTACCTCGGCGGGCATCCCTGTGTCGACCAGTATGACCTCTTCTCCTGTGTCAATCAGATAGTTTTGAAGGCTGGAGCGGTAGCGCACAGTCGGATCGACGCCCTCCATACCCTCGCCGCCGAACGCCAGCGCCTGCGTCATGAATCCGTTTTCATAGAGTTTCACAGCTTTGATAATCATGTCAATTCCTCCCTGAAATACTCAGTAATCAAACCAATTCTCTGCTACCGGGATCTGCATTGTGAGCTTCTCGCCGGGGTATGCCTTGCGGATTTCGATCAGATTCAAAACATTGTAGCCGCGCGTTTTCAGAAACGCGATCATTCTGTCATTGTTAGGATGGACGTAGTTGTAGACCGTGCTCTCACCATAGCTCGCAGCGAGCGCTTCTGCTTTCTGAAACAGCGCCGCGCCGACGCCCTGTCTTCGGTATTCCGGAAGGACGTAGATCGACTCCACCCAGACGCAGGGCTCGTCGACCCGGCAGACCAGATAGCCGCAGTACTCATCCTCGCTGCGGGCCGCGTAGACAGGGAATCCCGCGTCGAGGTATTCCTTCAATTCCGCAGCGCCCGCTTCTGCATTGGGACTGGCGTCAATTCCCTTGAGGGCTTTCAAGGTCATGCGGAATTGCGCGACCAGCGGCGCGATTTGCGGCATGGCCGCCGTGTTGATCTCTTCCACGATAATTGGCAGAATCATTGCTTTCATGGCGCTCATTCCAAACGGATGCTGTCAAGAATCTCCCGCAGCTCTGCCTTGGCTGTCTGATCCTCTGGGTCCAGCAGATAATATGTCAGGACCACGGTGCTTCCGCCCGCATCCCGAAGGTAGCAGAAGCAGGGATACCAAACACTGACCGTACCGCCCTCCGGATAGCTCTTGCCAAGCAGCTGGATATAATCCCTTCCGTTTGCATCGACGCCGCCAGTCACGGAAAGGTACGTCGTTTCGCCGTCGGGCTGCGTGATATCGAAGTGCGCGAGCTTCTCCCATTGTGCGTCGTCCATTGCCTCTACCAGACAAACAGGTTCCAGAACCTTGCGGACGCTTCCTTCCATGGGACAGTAAAACAGCCCTGCGTCTTCAGACCAGTCCGCGGGAATCTGCAGCGTGATCCCGGACTCCTGCGTGTTTCCTTCCGGCCAGAAGCTGACGAAATCCTCTGTTTTCATAACGGGAATCGTGATGCTGACGGTTTTCGTGACCGACACATCAGGGGGGTTCTGCGGTTCCGTTTGGATTTCTGACGGCTCAGTCTCCGTCTGTGGATCTGGCTGGTTCTCCGCCGGTGCCGAATCCTTTTGTGTTTCCACCTGGCTTTCCAATGGCGCAGATGTGCTTTCCTTGCCGGATGGAACGTCTGCAGAAAGCTGCTGCCCCGCACAGGCATACAGGCAGCAAAGCAGCAACAATGCCAGCGTTAATGTGATGAGTCTCTTCATATAGAAACCTCCTTCTTTTCGTTCATCACCGTTGCAGAGTTTCTTTTGTCAATGCCATTCTTTTCTCAGGATCGCATACTGGACCGTATTCTCATAGCGCGGCGAGCCGTCTGGGTTGTTGACGAAGGAGACGAACTCCAGGAACAGCCCTTCCCGGCGCATACCGAGCTTTTCGCAGAGGCGCTGGCTTGGGAAATTGTAGTCCTCGGTATAGGCGTAGATGCGCCTAGCGCCTTTCTCCTTGAAGAGATAGTCAAAGAAAGCGTGTGCGGCTTCATAGGCGTAGCCCTTGCATTGGTAGGCCTTGTTCAGCATCCAGCAGGGGCTGAAGGTGTCCTTGGGAGCGTTTTCGGCCGCATGGGGCTCGCCGGTCTCCGGATAGGCGTCGATCTCGCCGATGACCTTGCCGCTCTGCCTCAGCACGATGGCAAAGTAATACTCCGTCTCGCTGACGCGGTTTTTCATCTCGGCCTGTGCCTTCTCCGGTGAGCTCAGCTTCATGCACGCGAAGCAGTTCACCGCGGGCTCATGCAAATATTCCAGCACGTCGGCTGCGTCGCTCTCCCGGAAGGGACGGAGGATCAGCCGTTCGGTTTCAATCGTCATGATGTTATGATCCACCCTTTCTTTCAGAACTCATCTTGTCCGTCAGATGCCTCGTTTCTGCTTGCCCAATTCCTCCTGTTCAATTCGATTTCCACCTTGTTCAGCGTGCAGAAAAACCTGTGTGTTGCGACTGCCGGTCCGAACAGAAGGATTCCAAAGGTGTTCCATCCGAACATGTGCCGCCAGGAGGTGTGTGGACCTTCGATTCCGAGCCCGACTGCCTTTGTTTTTAACTCCTCTGCGATCCTCGCCATCCATACAAGCGTATAAATGAACAGCGTCGGGATTCCAAGAAGGTAGGCTTTCCAATAAGGCATCGTCTTATGTCCGAGGATCTCCTCCAGTTCATCCTGCAAACCGCCCAGCGGCATATACAGCAGGAAGAAGATTCCCGCTGTGCAGAAATCAATCAGCCCGAAGAAAAAACCAGGACACCTTGTGTGCTTGTATTTCATGTTATTCACTATCGTTTGTCAGATATCGATATGGTACGTCATGGCGTCAGCGGTAAATCCGATAGTTGCCTTGAATGCTTTGATATAAGCCGCGAGCTGGTCCTGGTAGCGCGTATCCAGGTCGCTTCCGTCGGCGTTTGTCTTGTAGTCGACGATATGCCATTTTCCGTCCTTCAGGTAAAGCACGTCCATGATACCGTTCCAGACTGCCCGCATCTCTTCCGTTTCTTCCAGATAGCTGAACGGTACCTCACAATACACCTCGTCGGCGGAGAGCAGTGTTCCCAGCATGTCCTGCGGAAGACCGTTTGACTGGGCATACCCGCCTGACCTCATCGTTTCAGCCACTTTCAGAAGATCCTCTTCAAGTTTGCTCTCATAGAGAACAGTAGCATGGCAGTCACCTCCATATAGCATTTGACGAACACTTTTTGCTTATTATTTTATTATACTCTATTTCATCGTTTTTTCAATCCCGATCCTGCTTTGGCAGACTGTATTTCCGAGCTTTAACCGGCTTTTCGTTGTATGCAGGGCCTAAGCGGGATGGCAAAGATTTGGCAAAACCGTGGCACAAAATTGGCAAAAAATTGGCACAGTTTTGCCGATGACATGCAAAAGCAAATGTGATAGAATAGTATCGTCCCAAAGTGGGACGAGCGATACGCCGCTTCTTCGGAGGCGGCGTTTTGCTTTGCCATTTCTCAGGAAGGAGGTTTGTAAAATGGTGAAACAGCTAGAAAAAAAGCGGAACCTGCAGACGGTGTACTGGTCGCTGGTCGCGGCGGCTTCGGCAGCGTTGGTATCACGGACGTCTACAACGAAATGGCTGGCGCGGTCTCGGACGTGGTCACCGACGGCCTGGAACACTCTATGGAGCGCGTTGAGAGCACCATCACGGCGAACGGATATGACTATGACCTGTGTATGGAGAAGCTGGTCAACTATGCGCAAAGCTCCGCCGGTTTCGATACCTGCTATATCGTTTGTGCTCACTCTGCGTCGATGAAGCAGTGGGGCACATCCAAGGACGATATCTAAATGCGTGACTTACGTTAGCAGATCCGCCGCAGATGATGAGGAAACAGTATATTCGATTTGCTGAGCACCTTACAGGGGAAAGGCCACCGCATCCCGATACAGGCGCTTCAGCAGCTCCAGGAATGCCTGGAGCGACGGACGTCTGTCCTCCTTGTGGGTGCAAAGGACACAGGAAAAGCGCTCCCGGCAGTCAAAGGGGATCCATGCGAACTGTCCGCTGTGGTCGTTGAGAAAACCTGGGGCCAGGCAGACCCCGCGCCCGGCGGCGACGTTGGTCAGGGTGGTGTCGTGGTCGGCGCTGTTGAAGTAACGGATCTTCCCGGTACTGATCAGCCGGTGCTGAACGGTTTTCAGGGCCTGCGGGGAACCGCCCCCCACCATCAGCGTCCGGCCGTACAGGTCCTCCTCCCGGATCAGATCCTTCTTGGCCAAGGGGTCCTCCCGATCCGCGATCAGGTAGATCCGGCTTTCAAACAGGTCGTGGACTTGAATGCCCGCGACCTGTTTTGTCTGTTCCCGCAGAGCAAACACAAGGTCCGCTTCCCCCCGCAAAAACAACTCCATGCTGTTTCCGTACTGGAAGACAGGCGTGATCTGCACCGCTGGCCAGGCCTCCGCGAACAGACGCATAGCTTCCGGAAGGAAGTATAGCGACTGCCGCACCGACATGCAGACGGAGATGCTGTCCTGATACCGGGCGCTGAAATTCTGTCCCTGCTCGATGGCGCGCTTCAGGTCCTCCCGCATCCCGGTCAGAAAGGAAACGAACTGGGCTCCGGCAGGCGTCAGCGCTGCGCCCTTCCCGCTTCGCTCAAAGACGGTGAAGCCGATCTCCTCCTCCAGCAGCTTGATTTGATAGGTCAGGGTCGGCTGGCTCACAAACTGGTTCTCCGCGGCCCGGGTGAAGTTCAGCGTTCGTGCCAGCTCGATGCAGTAGTCCATTTGCTTTGTCGTCATATTACCCTCCTGCAATTTAATTCTTAAATCAATTATATACCTTTCCGATTGGACATTGCAAGGGAAAAATGATATAATCGAACCAGAAAATACAGAAACGGAGGACAACACAATGTCGAAAACCCTGATTGCTTTCTTTTCCAGAGCGGACGAAAACTACTTCGGCGGCGCGATGCGCTATGTGAAGGTGGGCAACACCGAAATCGTGTGTAATCTCATGAAGGACATGATCGACGCGGATCTGTTCAAAATCGAAATGCTGACCCCCTACTCCCCGGTTTACATGACCTGCATCGACGAGGCCAAACGGGACCTGCGGGAGATGGCCCGTCCGGAACTGACCAATTACCTGGACAGCATCGACGATTACGATACCGTGATCCTGGCCTATCCCAACTACTGGGGCACCATTCCCATGGCGGTGGCCACCTTCCTGGAGCGCTATGACTTTACGGGCAAGACGATCCTTCCGCTCTGCACCAATGAGGGCAGCGGCATGGGCGGCAGCGAGAAGACCATCCGCCAGTGTGCGCCGGGAGCCGATGTGAAGAAGGGCCTTCCCGTCACCGGCAGCAGCGCCGCGGGCTCCGGCGAAAGCGTCCGGCGCTGGCTGAGGTCCAACGGCCTGCTGTAAGGGGAATTTCCGATGGAGTACGAAAAGGGCTACGTCTATCAGCTGATGGATCAGGGCGGCCCCACCGACAACCGGGAGCCCTACTTCAAGGAAGCTGTGGAGGAAATGATGCGGGCCAGAACGCTCTGTGCCAAGGCCAACGCAACTTTGCCGGACGATCCGACCTACGTGCGTTATCTGGAGGAGCTGTTCGGAAGACCGCTGGATGACGTCCGCATCCTCACGCCGTTCATCTGCGATTTCGGCAACCGGGTAAAGTTTGGCAAGGGCGTGTTTCTCAATCACTCCGCCATCCTTTCCGCCTCCGGCGGGATCGAATTCGAGGACGGCGTCATGTCTGCGCCGGGGCTGCGGATCGCCACGATTAACCACGACATGAACGAGCGCCACACCAAATACACCTACGGAAAAGTGCTTGTGAAGAAGAACGCCTGGCTGGGCATGAACGTCACGATTTGCCCCGGCGTGACCATCGGCGAATATGCCGTGGTAGCCGCCGGCGCCGTGGTGACAAAGGACGTGCCGGGCTACGCCGTTGTCGGCGGTGTTCCGGCAAAGGTCATCCGCTACCAGAACCCGGAGGAGCAAAAAGAATGACGGACGACCGGGAGCTGATCCGGGAAATGTACCGGAAGTACTGGCGCTGCATGATCGAGAAGGACGCGGACGGCCTGCGCAGTCTGATGGCGGAGGACTATTCTCTGCTTCACATGACCGGTGTAAAGCAGTCGGCCGAGGTGTTTTTGAAGGGCCTGATGGACGGCACCTTCAACTACTACGCGGCGGACCACGACAGCATTGAGGTCAAACTGAACGGCAGCAACGCGGTCATGATCGGCAGAAGCCGGGTGACGGCGGCCGTCTATGGGGGCAGGAAGCACAGCTGGCGGCTGCAGGGTGATTTTTCCCTGCGCAAAGAAAACGGGACCTGGAAATTTACCGAGTCCAGAGCATCAACCTATTAAGGAGGATTATGATGATGGAATACATGGAACTGAACAACGGCCTGAAGTGCCCGGTGATCGGGATCGGCACCTTTATGCTCTCTCCGGCGGAAGCGGAGAACAGTGTCTGGGAGGCCCTGAAGATGGGCTACTCCCTTGTGGACACGGCGAACGCCTATGTGAATGAACGGGCCGTGGGCCGCGGCATGAGGGCCAGCGGCGTAAAGCGGGAGGAGATCTTCCTCTCCACCAAGCTCTGGCCCAGCGAATACGAGAACGAAAACGCTGTGGACGAGACCCTGGAGCGCCTGGGTGTGGACTACGTGGATCTGCTCTATATCCATCAGCCCGCGGGTAATTGGCTGGCCGGCTACCGGCAGCTGGAACGGGCGTACAGGGAGGGCAAGGCGAAGGCCATCGGCATCTCCAACTTCGAGGGAAAGTACATCGAAGAGCTGCAGACCAAGTGGGAGATTGCGCCCCAGTTCATCCAGGTGGAGGCGCATCCGTATTTCACCCAGACCGAGCTGCGCAAGACCCTGGACAAATACGGCATCAAGCTGATGAGCTGGTATCCCCTGGGTCATGGCGACAGGGCGCTGATCAACGAGCCGGTTTTCGCGGAGCTTGGCAAAAAGTACGGCAAGACCCCGGCCCAGGTCATTCTTCGCTGGCATACGCAAATGGGCTTCGCCGTTATCCCGGGCAGCCGCAACGTGGAGCACATCCGGGACAATCTCGATATCCTCGACTTCACGCTGACCGATGCGGAGATGGCGGAGATTGCCAGGTTCGACAAGGGCGTGCGCTATTATCACCGCACCGAGGAACAGCTTGTCCAGTTCGCAGGCTGGAAACCCGCCTTTGAGGTAAAATGAGGAAACGGCTGCCGTACGGACCGGACTGTTAACAGTGCCTGCAAGAAGACCGCTGGGTTGTGGGCAATCCGGGAATACAGCAAAAAAAGAGAACAAAACGGCACGGAATTGGAAGGACGCTTCCAGTTCCGTGCCGTTTTATACTGAACTCCCATAAAAAGATTGAAAAATGTTCCGAGTGGGAATTGCGCCAGACAAGGCGGAGGGGGATATTTGAGAAGAATTGGCTGCATCAAAAAGTGCTGCCATTCTATTTACTTTATGCGGAATTTCTGATAAAATATAAACGAAATAGAACCTTGCGGACGGGTCGGACCGCATCCGGTCCATGTCAGCAGGATATGGCGGCAGGAGGAGACTTGCATATGCCGAGACAGAGTATTTTGGAGATGCCCTTTGCCAGGGTCTACCCGCTGCTGGTGCAAAAGGCGGAGCGGAAGGGCCGGACCAAGGCGGAGGTAGACGAGCTCATCACCTGGCTGACGGGCTATCCCGATCCGGAGGCCTGCGGATCGCTGCCCTGCGGGGACTATTACGCCAAGGCCCCCTGCTGGAATCCCGCGGCGGAGAAGATTACCGGTGCTGTCTGCGGCATCCGGGTGGAGACCGTCGAGGACCCGGTGATGAAGCGCATCCGCCAGCTGGACAAGCTCATCGACGAGCTGGCCAAGGGAAAGCCCCTGGAGAAGATCAAGCGGGGATAAAGGGCGCGAATGAACAGACAGCAGGAAACAATCACTTTCAGGAGGGTGCGGTCATGAAGAAGCTGCTGATCCTGCTTGGCGTTTTGGGCGTCTCCCTGTCCGCGCCCTTTGTCCGGATCTCCGACGCGCCTTCCATGGTACTGGTGCTCTACCGGGTGTTCATCGCGGCGCTCCTGCTGCTGCCCTGGGTGCTGCTGCGGAACCGGTCAGAGCTCCGGCGGATGGGGAAGGCTTCCTTTTGGCTCAGCCTTGTGAGCGGGCTCTTTCTTGGCCTGCATTTTACCTGCTATTTTGAAGCGATCCACCACACGTCGATCGCCTCCGCCGTGGCGCTGGTGGATACCGAAGTCTTCTTCGTGGCCTTTCTGATGCTGTTTCTGTTCCGGGAGCGGATCCCCCGGTGGGCCTGGATCGGCATTCTGCTCACCTTCGCGGGAAGCCTTTTGATCGCGCTTTCGGACGCGGGCGGGGGAGACAACGTGCTGCTGGGCGATTTGATCGCTCTGGCCGGGGCCGCCTGTATGGCGGTCTACACCATCATCGGGAAACGCTGCCGCAGGGAGATCAGCACCACGAGCTACACCCTGCTGGTCTATTCCTCCGCCGCGTGTACCGTCCTGGTAATCCTGCTTTGCAGAGGAACGCCCCTGCTGGGCTACGCCCCCGTCAACTGGCTCTCGGCTCTGGGGATGGCGGTGTTCTGCACCCTGCTCGGGCACAGCGTGTTCAGCTGGGGCCTCAAGTATGAGAGCGCGGCCTTTATCTCCACAGTCAAGCTGCTGGAGCCGGTCTTCGCCAGCGTCCTGGGGCTGCTGCTGTTCCGGGAGATCCCAAAGCTGCAGGTCGTCCTGGGAGGCTGCGTCGTCATCCTGGGCGTATACGTCTATTCTCATTTTGCGGAATCGCAGCCAAGTCGCGCGAATCAGGCTTCCGGCGCCGCCGGAAGGGAATCCGCGGCAGAAGACGAAACGATTTCATTGGAGCAGAAATGAACTATCTACGTTCCATCCTCCTGCGGGAGCCGCCCCAGCAGGACCTGTATTTGAAGGACATCCCCGCGGTGCGGCAGCTGATGCAGGGCGAGCCCATGGAGTTTCCGAAGCCCGTCACGATTTTCGTAGGTGAAAACGGCACCGGGAAGTCCACGATTCTGGAAGCCATCGCTGTGGCCATGGGCTTCAACGCCGAGGGCGGGGGACGGGAGCATCGCTTTTCCACCCAGGATTCCCACTCCGAGCTCTGGCGTTTGTTGACCACGGTGAAGACGACCGTGCCGGACGACGGCTTCTTCCTCCGGGCGGAGAGCTTTTACAACACCTCCAGCTACATCGACCAAAGCGGCAGCCGCCTGGGCCGCTACGGTTACCGCCAGCTCCACACCCGTTCCCACGGAGAGGCCTTCCTGGCCCTGGTGCAGAACCGCTTCCAGGGTCACGGCCTGTATCTGCTGGACGAGCCGGAGGCGGCCCTGTCGCCTCAACGCCAGCTGTCTCTGCTGGTGGCGATCCACGATCTGGTGGAGCTGGACTCCCAGTTCATCATCGCCACCCATTCGCCCATCCTCATGGCCTTTCCCGGCGCGGAGATCAAGCGCTTCGACGAGAGCGGCGTCCGCAGCGTGGACTACCGGGACACGGAGCACTATCAGATCACCAGGCAGTTTCTCAACGACCCGGAACGAATGCTGAACTATTTGTTTGAGAAGTAGGAGGAAGCGACTATGAACAGAAAACGTTTGGGACAGCTTCTGATCGGCGGGGTGTTCACCGTCTGCGGACTGGTGATTACCGCCCTGGCGGAGCTGGTGGCAAAGGAAGAGCAGAAGCCCGAAAACAAGGAAACAAAAGCGGAAGAATAAGAACCATCAAGGAGGAATGATACGATGCTGTCAATCCACACAGCTGCGCCGGAATTTGAATTGCCGGATCAGAACGGAGAAGTCCGCCGCCTGTCGGACTACCGGGGCCGGAAGGTGATCCTGTACTTCTACCCCAAGGACATGACCTCCGGCTGCACGAAGCAGGCCTGCGGCTTCCGGGACCTGATGCCCCAGTTCCGGGAGAAGGGGGCCGTGATCCTGGGGGTCAGCAAGGACAGCGTGGCTTCCCACAAGAAATTTGAGACCGCCCACGGCCTGCCCTTCCCCCTGCTGTCAGACCCGGAGTTAAAAGTCATCCAGGCCTACGACGTCTGGAAGGAGAAGAAAAACTACGGCAAGCTCAGCATGGGCGTGGCTCGGACCAGCTATCTGATCGACGAAAACGGGATCATCGTCAAGGCCATTGACAAAGTCAAGGCCGCCGAGAATCCAGGCCAAATGCTGGAGGAACTGTAACAGCCTGCTGCGGCGCAGCATCTGTACCGGGAAAGGAGCGAATCACATGATCAAAATTTACGGCATGCCCAGCTGCCCCTACTGCGATTACGTGCACGCGCAGATCGCGGGCCGGGAGGACGAATTCCAGTATATCAACATCGGAGAGAACATCCGTAATATGAGCGCGTTTACCCGGCTGCGGGATACGAGCCCCGTCTTTGACCACTGCAAGGAAATCGGCGACGTGGGCATCCCCGCCTTCGTGTTTGAGGACGGCAGCGTTTCCATTGACCCGGCGGACGCGGGACTGATCGAGTACGGCAGCCCCAACGCCTGCTCCATCCAGGATCACAGGGCCGGCAGAAAGGGCTGCTGAGCCGCATGAAACTGTACAGCGCGTCATTTAGCCGGGCGGAGCCGGAAGCGTGCAAGTACAAGACTGCAGCGGACATGAATATGTAGATCCTGGCCTCTCCGCAAATGGGAGTGGACAGGGATCGAAAACACGCCGGGATACAAAATCACAAGGAAAGGGCAGAGGTTACAGATCATAGCATGTTCCTCCCGGCTGCAGGTTATTCCGCGGCTTTGCTGCGACAGAAATCGAATTACCGCAGCAAAGGCCCAGCAAGGACAGAGAAAAGGAGCGGCAAATGAGGAACTACAAGGACCCGGATTATCGTCCGGAGGAATTTGAGCGGCTGCGGGAAACGCAGCTTACGGAACAGGACATCTTTCACGGGCAGATCTTGCATGTGCGGAAGGATACGGTCCGACTGCCCAACGGCGGTACAGCCGCCAGAGAGCTGATCGTCCACGTCGGCGCGGTATGCGTCGTGCCGGTGACGGAAGACGGCCAGGTCTATGTGGAACGGCAGTTCCGCTATCCGCTGGGGCAGGTCATCACGGAGATCCCCGCCGGGAAGCTGGACAGCAATACGGAGGACATTCTCGAGGCGGCAAAACGGGAGCTGAGAGAGGAGACCGGCCTGACGGCGGAGCGCTGGACCGAGCTGGGCCTCTACTATCCGGCGGCGGCCTACAGCGATGAGGTCATTACCATGTACCTGGCCCAGGATCTGCACAAGGGAACCCAAGAGCTGGACGCGGATGAGTTTCTTGACGTGCAGCTGCTTCCTATGGATAAGCTGATCCAAGACATCATGGAAGGAAGGGTCCCCGACGGGAAAACCCAGGTCGCGGTGCTGAAGGCCGGCAGAATGCTGGGTCGGTAAGGCGCTGTGAACTACGTCTATTTACTCCGTTGTGGGGACGGAACGCTGTACTGCGGCTGGACCACGGATCTAGACGCCAGGCTGAAGGCCCACAACAGCGGAAAGGGCGCGAAATACACCCGCTCCCGCCTGCCGGTGGAGCTGGTGTATTCTGAGAGCTATGAAGACCGGCACGAAGCCTTGAGCCGGGAATGGCACATTAAGCGCCTGCCCAGGAAGGAAAAGCTGGCGCTGATCCGGGACGGGAAGCAGGAGAACGGAACATGATTCAGCAGGCCGTAGGGGCCGATGCCCACATCGGCCCTGCCCTCCGGGCGCTCCCGGCAAACGAGGGCGGATGCGGGCACCCGCCCCTGCGAAGAAAGCGGCTGAACAGAAACAAAGAGGAGAACGGATGAGAGAAATCGACAAGACGATCGGCTATTGCGGCGTGGACTGCGGCGTCTGCGTGGATTATACCGCGGGGGTCTGTCGCGGCTGCCGGAATACGATATGGCCGGCCGAAGACCCGTGCCCGGCGGTGGACTGTTGTGGGCGCAGGGAAATCTCCTGCTGCGGCGAATGCGCGGAATTTCCCTGCGAAATGATGCGCGGATTCTATGAGGAGTCCGAGAGCCACCGGGCAGCCGGAGAACGGATGCGGCAATGGCATACGAAAATGCGATGAAGAAAATCAATCCACGTTCATGTACGATCTGCAAAGGAGCCGTTTGTGATGATATTCAAAACCGGAATGGGATGGAAATGCTGTTATGACCCGGAAACCGGCCTGTACACGGCGGAGCTCGGGGGCGGGCCCAATCATAGTCTGTATGAGATCACAAAGGAGATCTTTGACCGGGTGGACGATCCCAGCGTGGAATGGCCCTCCCGCCTGATCTGCGAAGGCCGCCAGCTGTATATGGCGGTGGACGATCGCTGCGGCCCGCCCTACACGGTGGTTCTGGATACGGATTATCAGAAGCTCTGCCCCTGGGTGAAAACCAGGATCTCCGGAAAAGTCTGGGATGAGGAGCTGACGGACGCCGCGGTGGAGGTATTCGCCTCCGAGGCCAAGAACCGGCCCCAGCGCCGCGCCAAAAGGGCGGCCAGAGAGAAGCAGAAGGCGGAAGAAGCCGCGGCCCAAAAAGAGCGGGAGAGCGCCGAAGCGGAGGCCTCCGTCCAATCTGCCTCAAGGCCTTCCGATCCCACGGAAACCCGGAACTATCATCGCCTGACCCGCTTCCTGCCCGTCCTGGAGACCGACGAGACCTTGTATGACGAAGAGAACGGCTACAGCGACGTCATTTTCCGTTTTATGGAGGAGCTGGAGCTTGCCTGTGAGAAGGAGCCGGAGCACGAGGGTCTGCGGGAGATGAAGCGGATCTTCGACCAGGAGGAGAGCAGTCCCGGTACCATTTTCCAACATCTGCCGGAGCTCCTTCGCGGGCTGAAGGCCCTGGAAACGGGGCGGGGCTGAGGCTCCGGGCCGCTCCAGGAATATGAGCCTGAACACGATCTGCCCGGCGATCCCTCCGCCCAGGATTACGGGAGCGAGATTTGCATTTCTGTATGAGGCCGGGACCCTGCGTCCCGGCTTCGTCTTTTTCATAATTTTTCAAAAATATATGTTGACAAACGACATATATCGTGCTATGATACAGTCGTAAGGCGACATAACGCAATACGACATATCAGGAGGCGACAGTATGAAACGCAGCGAACCCATGTCGGAGAGCTACTACTACATTCTGCTGTGCCTGGCCAAGGGCGCCAACCACGGCTACGGCATCATGCAGATGACGGACAAGCTCTCCGGCGGAGACGTGACCATCGGCTCCGGCACCATGTACGGGGCCACAAGCAATATGATGAAAAAGGGCTGGATCCGGGAGATCCTGTCCGACGAGCCCGGTGTGGAGCGCCGCCGGCTCTATCAGCTCACCGAGACCGGGCGGGAGGCCCTGCGGGGAGAAATCGCAAGACTCCGGCGAATGCTGGACAACGCGGAAGGAGTGTAAGACATGGCAAAGGATCGCAAATCTTCCTGGCGGGCCTATACCGCCTGGGACTATGAAAAAGAGCTGGAGGACCTGGACAAGGCCTCCCAGGAGGGCTGGCAGCTGGTCCGGGGCGGCTGCTTCCACAACAAATTCGTGAAGAACCCTGCTGTCCGCTACCGCTATCAGCTGGACTTCGGCCGGATCGAGGACATGGGCCGATACATTGAGACCTTCCGGGAGCAGGGCTGGGAGTACGTCAACTCCACCTTCAACGGCTGGCACTACTTCCGCAAGGCCTGGGACCCTGCTCTGCCGGACTCCGCCTATGAGATCTACACGGAGCGCAGCGGCCTGCCGGAGATGGAAAAGCGCTGGACCCGGATCGCGGGAATCGTCGGCATGGTGCTGCTGGGCTTTGCCGGGTTCTGGCTCTGGTCCACCATCCGCCGGTTCCAGCTGCCCAATCTGATCATGACTCTGATGCTTGCCGTGGAGGCGGGCTTCCTGCTGCGGGGCTGGTACATCATGCGGAGCCCCAATTCCCCCCGGAAGCGGGGCGGGGAGAGCCGGCTGTTTGCCCTCCTTCTGGCGGTGATCCTTCTGGGCTCCGCCGCCGCCATCACCCTGACCTATCTGCGGCCCCACTTCAGCACCTCCCAGCAGGCCGACTCGGCGGAATACCCGGCGGAGGACAACGACTGGATGGACTTCACCGTGAAATATCCCGACAACTACTATCTGGATTTGAAGATGCAGTCGGAGGACCCCATGACCTTTTCCATTGTGAACGAGGCGGGAGAAGTCGTCTTCACCAGAACCGAGACGGATTTTGAGGCCCGGGATCTGCGGCTCCGCCTGCCTGCCGGGCAATACCGGTACCGGCTTTCCCTGAGCGGCACAGGCAGCTTCCTGGTGGAATGCGAGATGGAGTAGGGCAGAGCTGCCGAGATGAAAAAAATCGTATCTATTCAGTAGCCCCCTTCGTCGTAGGGGCGGATGCCCACATCCGCCCTCGCTTGCAGGCAAAAATCGGTAGGTAGGGCCGATGTAGGCATCGGCCCCTACGGGCGACTGAACAATTACAAAAAATCTTGAGGAGGAATCCAACGTGGCAAAGAACGAGCGTTTTGAAAAGGTCTATTCCCAGGGAAGCGCGACGGTAATGGAGGTCTGGGTGGACAGGGAAACCGGCGTCAACTATCTGTTCCACGCCAGCGGCTATGCCAGCGGCATGATGCCCCTGCTGGACCGGGAGGGCAAGCCCCTGGTCTCTTCGCTGCAGAACAGCGCCGCCCCCGGCTAATATATCGCAAAACGGCACGGAACTGGAAAGCGCTTCCAGCTCCGTGCCGTTTGTTCTGTTGAATTTGTGCCGCTATCCGTGATCCGGATCAGCCGACCGCCTTTACGTCCTCTTCGGTGATGGCGCGGACGTTGGGGGTGCGGCCGTCCTCGGAGACGGGGATCTCGATCTTGCCGTCGTTGATCAGCTCCACGGCCTTCTGGTGCAGCGCCTCGTCCCAGTCGTTGCCGACGATCTTCCAGTTGTTGTCAAGCTCGGGGGTGATGACGCCGCCCTTGACGTTGACGATGTAGTCCCGGATCAGTTCCCGGACGCCGCCGATGTCGCCGCGGACGTCGATCTCCAGCAGCTTGGGCAGGTTGTCCGCTTCATAGATCTCGCCGGGTACCAGCAGATGGGAGTTGGCGCGGTAGTTGTTCACAGCAATGGTGAAGACTTCGCCGTCGGTCACGGGGGTGCCGTCGGGCCAGGTCAGATTCACAACGCGGCTGTCGGCGGGCTTGGAAACGTCCACCTCATAGTTCACGCCGGCAAACATATCGTAGTTATAGGCGCGGACGTCGGGGTTGAAGGAGATGGTCAGATCGCCGGGCTGATACTGGTTGTAGTAATTCATGGACCACTCCATGAAGAGCTTCAGCTGGGCGCCGGTCATTTCGAGCTTGTAGAGGGTATTGGTGTACTTGTAGATCAGGGAGGTGTCGCACTTCTTGATGTCGCCGGGCTGCATATTGGCGTTCATGACGAACAGGGCGGCAGCGGAGACCTTGGCGTCGGTGTAGTGCATCTGGACCTCGTTGATCAGGTCGATGAGGGCGGTGTCCATCATCTGGGCGGCGGGGATACCGTTGATCTCGTCGGCGGGAGCCAGGGGGCCGCCCTCCAGCTTGCCGATTAGGGCCTCGGCGTCGGCCACGGCCTGCTCATGATAGGGCTGCAGCAGATCGACCAGTTCCTGGTCGGCCTCGAAGTCGGCGATGGCGACGGACTTGGCGGTCTTGTCGGCCACGGTCCAGCCCTCGGCGCCCTTCTCCATGGTCAGGTGGATTTCGGACAGGGTCTGAGCCATGTTCTTGTTCTCAACGACCAGCACGCCGTTGATGGTTTCGCTTTCGACCAGCATGTGCTCGTGGGAGGCCACGATCACGTCCAGCTCGGGGCAGGCGTTGGCCAGGCGGTGACGCCGGAGTTGGCGACGCCGTACTCGTTCTCGATGCCCATGTGCATCACAGCCACCAGGGCGTCAACCTTGTCGCCGATCTCGGCGATGATCTTCTTGGTCTCTTCCACGGGATCGGTGACGGTGCAGTCAGCCAGATTGGCAGCGTCCCAACGGGTGATGTTCGGGGTCACCATGCCGATGACGCCGATCTTGACGCCGCCCCGCTCGAAAATGGCGAAGCCGTCGGCAATGGGCTTGCCGTTCTCGTCAAAGACGTTGCCGGTGAGGACCTTGGCCTTCTGGGAGGCGATGACCTTCTTCAGGGTCTCCATGCCGTAGTTGTACTCGTGGTTGCCGGTGGTCCAGGTGTCGTAGCCGATGGCGTTCATGGCGGCGATCATGGGATGGACCTCTTCGCCGAGGAAGATATCGGCAGCGTTGTCCTGGATGGTATCGCCCGCGTCCACCACCAGGGTGTTCTCATTGCGCAGGCTCTTGATGGCGGTGGCCAGCTGGGCCATGGAACCGGACTTGCTCTTTATAATACGCATATTTCAGCCTGTTGATGCCTTTCTTTTTTATGCTATATGTTGTTTGGTAAGATAAAATAATGGTATTGCAGCAAATACAGCACTGCTTTCAAACCAAGGTCCATAGGCATGACCGAAACAATTCGATCTCTGGAACGAGAGCGTCGGCGTCTTGACATTCCTTTTCGTACATGATAAAATCATGTTGCGAATAAGAAGGATTGGCGTATGCGAGCATTGCCTCACAAACGAAAAACGAATCGTTTCGATTTTGCTGTAAGGCGATAAAGCGTTCAGCGCCTTTCCGAATATTGTATGCAAAGGGAGTATTGCCATGAAACGAATTTTCGTTGGTTTCCTCGTGCTGCTCGTGATTCTTTTGATGTGCGCATGTACAGAAGAGAACGATGTACCAGAAACGACTCCTGCAGCCGAAGAGGAACTGAGCGAACAGACAGAAACGATCGACCTCAACGATCTTGTCCTTCCGATCACACTGAAAGAACAGGCAAGGCTGCTTGTCGGAGAGGATGCTTTCGACGTCAAGACGGTGCTCGAATTGAAGGCAGGGCACCAGACAAGCGAACTCGGATATTCGATCGCCAGCGACGAAAGCGTCGCGTCCGTTGATGAGGACGGCGTTGTGACCCGCAAGGCTTACGGGCAAGTTTCCGTCAGTATTTTCCTGAAATCGAATCCTGCGCAGTTCAACATCTTCAACCTGACCTTCGCGCCGGATGACCTTTACGGCGCAACTTACAAGGGCGGCTTCAAAAAGACTGACGGCACTTTGGGAAATGAGATCACGCTGGTACTGAACCAGGACAAGAGCTTTACCTTGAAGGTTGGAGACGGGCAGGCGAAATATCTGGATGCGGACTACGATCTGGATTCGAAAGCCGTCGGTGAATTCACCGGCACATTTGAGATCGACGCTTCGTCTCTTACGCCCGTTTCCATGGCCTCGGCTGCGTATTCTTCCGACATAATCAAAGCTGCGTTCGGCAAGACGGTTGACGGAGCGTTCTGTATCCGAATCAAACTGAACACCGTGACCGTGGAGGGCGAGCTCAAGAATACCGTGATTGATCTCAGCGCACAGTGACCGAAAAACGGGATACAAAGACAGGCGGTTTACATTCAGAACAGCGCCAATACGAAAACGTGCCAATCGGGCAGCTCTTTTGGGGCTGCCCGATTGTTGTTTCCATTGGAAACGTCTTTCCGACAAGTCTGTGATACTGAACTCCATTAAAATGCTTTAAAAAGCATTTTATAGCGCCGTAGGCGCGTTGGAGTTCGCATGAGACGTATTTTGTGCCAGAGGCACAAAATGGCAGCGTGCACAGCACGGTGCCGCTCCGATAAAAATTACATATTTTTATTGGAGCTCAGTATGAGGCAGCAAGGATGGATGGATCGCTTCCAGGCGGAACAAATGGAATAATTTCGGCATAATTTTGAATGGGTTTTTGCTTGTTTTTTCCGCTGTTTTTTTGTATGATTATGTTTGACAGATTTCAATTTGTTTGCCGCAAAAAGAGAAGTCTGGCAAATACAAGGGATTTGGCATACAGCTTATGCTCGCTTTGCCAGCATCAAATCCAAAAGGCTGTGGCGGGTCCCGGCTTAGCAGCCATATCCGTTCTATTTTTTGAAATACCACGAGTTTTGATATGAGGAGAAATCATCATGAAGAGAAGCATCATTGAATTGGAAGCTATGATTACGGAGCTTTTGCGTGAGGCGCAGGATGCCGGAACTTCCGCCGCAAACAAAAAGGCGCTGCTGGCCGAGGCTGCGGCCTATGCTTTTGAGATTTCTATCGCGAAGAAACGCAATCAAACGGATGCAGACCTGGACTTTGATCGCATCAATCAAAACGCTCAGATCTACATGGCTTACCTGGATCTGGAGATAAACCGGGATGCGCCGGACAGCCTGGCTGCCCTTTCTCCCATGGCATTCAGCTCCCGCATGGAGGAAATCGCGGACGAATACAGACAATGCGCCGCACCGGCGGACTTCGGTATGCGGATCAACCCCAACTTTCAATATCAGATAAAACTCCACAAAGACGAAAGCATCGAATACGCCCGTACCCGGGCGGGACAGATCTTCCGGCAGATGGACCGTACCTGGCGCGTCGTGGGCAGCAGCACACAGTTCAACGCGGCGAAGAATGCCATGCAGACAGTCGCGCAGCTGGCTTCTCCCAAACAGCTGGACTTTTTTACCGCCTCCCTGACCGTGAAGGCCTACGTCTCCAAAAATCTGCAGGCCGCCAATTCCGCAGTGGGCAGGACCCGCATGGCCTGTTCCATGGCCTTTCTGAAGCAGATCATGGACGATAAGAGCTTCCGGGCATACTGCAATCAACTCAACAGCCTGCGCGGCATCAAATTGGTGGTTTCCGTGGAAGAAGGCGGCGCATTCTACGAGAAGACGAATCCCCGCTGCTTCGTGCCCGACGAGATCGGCACGGTAAAGGAAGTATATCAGAATGCGAAAAACCGGATCAGAGCCCTTGCCCAGGCAGAGGAAGCGCCAAGCCCGCGGGAGCTGGCGATGCTGACGGCTCTGAAGAATCTCCAGGCCAGGAGTCCGGACGGCGAAGACCTGGTGGTGGAGCACGAGGCCCTGCAGGCGGAAATCGAAAAGATCCAGGCAAGCCCTTATTTCCAGGCGGTCCTGCAAGGCCCCAGGGACGAGCTGCTGATGATGGCCCTCGAAGGAAATCTTGATACGATCCAGGGCTGTCAGAACGGCCTGTCGCAGGAACAAAAGAACAGGATCGCCGCCGAACGTCAGAAGCTGGCCGACGAGCAAGCCAAACAGGAACAAGCCAAACGCGAGGAGCTGCTGAAAAAGCAGCAGGAAGAAGCGATCAAAAAGGAACAGGACAGGCAGAGAGAGGAACAAAAAAAGTACGAAGAAGAGAACCCACTCATCACCGACTTGTACCGAAAACAGATGAAAGTGCTCGATGGAATGATGCATCCGCTGCACAACGCCTTTCTCCAGTTCGAAAGCCTCTCGAAGGTAAGCCTCGAGACGAAAGGCACCCCCGAGCAGGAGAGCGTGGAGCTCACCGCCACCCTCATAGCCCTGGCCGAGCACATGGACCGTTTACAGAAAGGCGACCGCACAGGGGAGCCCCGTGTCAATCTGGCGGTGCTGCAATCCCGTGTCGAGGATTTGAAAAAAGGCGAGCTCATTCGGCAAAAGGGTGCGCAGCTCATGGCAGAGGAGCGGTGGATTCAGTATCACAAGGACCTGATGAAGCAGGCCCGGGAGAAGGGGTTGAGCGGAGAACGGGCGGAAATCTACCCCGCCGAGCAGCTCGGAATCCGGCTGACGAAGGAATACCAGAAGGGGTGTGAGGACAGGAAGCTGCAAAAGCCTCGGACGGTCGCCGCGTACTATGCGGGCGATATAATCCGGAAAATGCTGGATCATATCCTTGACATGCGCAGCACGAGCGAAGAGACCCTGAAAACCGTCGCCGCAGTATTTGCGCTGCGGGAGCACGAGAAAAGGCTCGGCCCCGACGCGCTGGTTGAGCCGCAATTCCTGGCGAACCGCAGCCAGCGACTGATGGCCGATCCGGACGTAATCGCTGCCAGCAGGCAGCTGACGCAGCCGGAGACCAACGAACGGCTGAAGCAGGCCCTCGGTGATCGGCCAAATCGCGTACAGGCTTTCGGCGAATTTCTGGAAACGCTCTGCCTGGAGCGGAAGCAGGAACTGGAAGGGCCTTCGGGTCAGCAGAAATCCCAGGAGCAAAGCGTGCCGAAGCCCGGCGGAAACCGGGAAGAGCCAAAACCCGGCGGAGAGCAGCACAACGCAAAGCGGAAGAACTCGAAGCCGCGGCCTCAAAACCCCAACATGTAATCGTTCCCGCACCCCTGACGCTGACATTTGCAAGATAAATCCATGACGAGATAACGAAGATCGGAGGGCAGGAAGCATGCCGAAACAACAATTGTTAAGCGCCTATGAGGCGATGCTGCAGAACTTTGAGAACCGGGACGACTCCGTTCTGCTGCCGCTTAAGAATGCGGTCAAAAACGTGGAGGACGTCATGGCGCTCCTCCACCGGCGGGACGAATACGGAAGGCTCCCCCTGCTGGACGCCGAGCGGAAAACCGAGCTGATGGAGCTGCATCTGACGCTGGGCCGGGAGGCCGAGAAGCTGATCTCCTCCAATCTCCCCGAGAACCAGAAGGATGCGGTACGGAGTCTCTCTGCCATGGCCGCCGACAACTATCGCCATCTGCGGAGCTATCGCCCCTCCGGTACCCTCCAAACCCTGCCGGAGCTGTTGGACAAGGCCCGTACCTACGTGGTGGACGTCCGGCAGGGAGAGCTGGTCAGCACGGTCAAAGCCAACCAGAACGTCCGCCAGCCGCTGACCTTCCTGACGGAGTCCGGCGTGGAGCTTACCGGTGTGTTCACCCCCCTGAAGCGCACCACCGTCTGGCAGAACTGGACCGACAAGCTCGAAAAGGTCGCCAATGCAGCCAAAGGCCCCAATGCTGAAAAGATCAAAAATCTGATGGGGAATTTCATGCGCCGCCTGGATACGCCGGAGGCCGCCGATTTGCTGGGCCTGCCCGCAAACGCGGACCACAGCGCCCGAATTGGGGCCTTCTTCCTGCAGGCCAGGGTGAACCACAAAGGAGAACAGCGACGCGACAAAACGATGAAGATGATCGCGAAAATCAGCAACATCAATCCGGAGGGGATTCCGCCGGTTCAGAATACGCCCCTGGGCCTGCAAAACGTGGATCGGATTCTGACCGGCAGTCCCTTTGCCGCCATGGTGCAGGCTTTCGAAGACGACGGCACCTCCATCATCAATAACACCATTTTTGCCCGGATGCACGACGGAGCCCGACTGGACAACCGCAACGCCGCCATGAGCGCCGTGGCGTCGCTGCTGGGGGTGTCCCGCCTGTTAGCCAAGTCCGTTCCCATGAAGATCATCAACGGTGAAGGAGAGGAGCAGGAGGGCACCTTCATGATGGAGGCCGTCGGCGTGGACCCGAAAAACGTCCGGCCGGAGGATTCCAACCTGGGCGGCTGGGGCTCCATGATGGAGACCGACGGCAGGGGGCTCAGGAGCATTGCCGACCTGCAGGTGCTGGACTATATCTGCGGCAACACAGACCGGCACGCAAACAATGTTGCCTATCAGTTTGACAAGAACGGGAAGTTCATTGGCGTCCAGGGTTTCGACAACGACTGCTCCTTCGGCACCTATGTTCCCCAGGAGGGCGACAAGTACACCTGCCACCTGACCACCGTCGAGAACATGGGCGTGATCTCCGCTTCCATGTACGAGCAGATCAGCAAGATCACCCCCGATATGCTGAAGTTTTCCCTCCGGGGCTTTGATCTCAGCGAGGAAGAGCTGGACGCGGCCTGCACCCGGATGAAACAGGTCCGGGATGCAGCCGAGAAGAACCTGGATTATTATCGGGAGCGGGAGCAAAAAAACCGGGAAGGCAAGACCGATGAGGTCGAGAAGCCGCGGTCTGTGGTGGTAGGGAACCGGCTTCGGGTGATTCCCAACGAGGAGTTCAAGAACCTGGACGTCAACAGTCTGAGCAAGGACTACAACAAATCCTGGTACAATAAACAAGGAAAATCCTACGACTATGCGGATGGGAATTTCTTCACGAAGGCAGTGAACGCCATCAAAAGCCTTGGCAGCTTCTTCCGGAGGCAGGATCAGCAGTACCGATCCCTGCGAACCAATTTTTCGCTGGGCTCCGAAGACCGGGGCAACCCGGGCGCTCCCCGGGTAGAGGCGGCAAAGGCACGGGTCCTGGAGGAGAAGCTGAAGCAGGGCACCTCCTTTGGCCGCAGCTCTTCCGAATACCAGGCCATGCAGACGGCGGTCGCCGCCTACACCGCCTTCCAGGAAAAGCTGGGTCAGCGGATTTTCGACGCCAGCGAGAATCTGCGGGACAAGGATCTGAACGCGCTGGATCCGCAGAAGGACGAGGAGCTGATTCTCAGCCGCGTGGTCACCTTTGCCGAT
This sequence comes from Oscillospiraceae bacterium, assembly GCA_017540945.1. The sequence continues at coordinate 31,419 of JAFYAB010000016.1, forward strand.
CTCCAGCAGGTGCAGGAGCTGACCCAGGCGATGCGGGAAGCGGCCCAGAACTATCTGACGAAGAAGGATCCGGAACATAAGCAATACAGCGCCTACACCAAGAACCGCATCGAGATCGCCGAGGACGTGCTGCGCTTCTGCAGAAATATCTCCGAGAAGGAGATCGAGACTTCCGCCCGGAACGAGCGGGAGATGCTGGAAAAGCTGCGGCGGGGCATTGGCAACGAGATGGAGGCCGAGGACAGAGAGAAGACCGCCATCGGCTCGGAGACCGGGGACAAGTCGAGAAGAACGTCGAACAAGAAAAAGTCCAAAAACGATAACCCGGCGCTTTAACCGGCCTCCATTCGGAAGGAACGGAGCAGCAGCACTGCTGGCCGGAGACTTTTGAATCATCTGATTTCTCTCAAGAAAGGAATGATGCTATGCCTACGCAACAGAATGAGCAGGCGGCGAATCACAACGGCTTGGAGCAGCGCCTCTCGGATCGCGCGCTTCTGATGAATCAGATCCTGAACGTGCAGCAGAATCAATATCCCGAAACCGCTGGAAGGGACTATCTGGACTATGCCAAAGCGCTGGGTAAGCTGAACGTTTTGATGGACCGGCACTCCGCCGTGGAGGATGAAGACGGCCTTCCCAAGGTTCTGGAGGAGGGTGGGAAGCAGGAGCTGATCGAAGCGATCAGGGAAACCGCCAGAACGGGCGAGACCTTCCTGCGCAGCCTCCAGACGGCGGGTCCTGCGGGCAAAACCGGGAACGTTCCCATCATGGTGACCCGGCTGCAGAATCTGCTCTTCGACGACTATGAGGTGCTCAACGCCTACAACCCCGAGGAGGCGGGCCTCTCCTTCCCGGAGCTCCAGGAGAACGCCAGGACCCAGATCGTAGACTTCCGCGGCATGGATCTCAAGAAGCTGGGCGGCGCCCAATCCACCCGGATTGCCATGACCGTGGTGGACGAGAAGGGCCGCCGCCGTGAGGGCGTCTTTACGAAGGCCTCCTACGTGAATGCCAAGGAGGATTTTGAGAAAATCCTCCGGCGCGTCAACGCCGAATATGACGAGCAGTCCTTCGAATTTCAGGCGGAGGGTTTTGCGAAAACGCTCATGGAGAAGGGGTATCGTCCGGAGGGAAAACAGAATCCTGAGGATCTGAGCGATGACGAAGTCGTACAGGGAATGAAGGAGCAGGTCAACGGTCTGATCCCCAGGTTCAGGAAGTATCTGATCGACCGCCAGGAAATGATTCGGGACATAAAGCCGGAAGACGCGTCGGAGGAGCTGCTGATCGGACACCTTTCCCAGAAGATCCAAGCTGGATTACGCAAAGGAGAAAAGCCGAAAGCGCTGCTGAACGACATGGGCTACAACGCTGAAACGATGAGCAGCCAGGCTTTCTCGATTCTGGAGAAGGGACTGACCCGATACTCGTACAACGTTTCCAATATCACAAATACCAAAACGCTGCTGCTGAAGGAAGGGGATCGGCTGGATCAGCGCAACAGCGCCATGAGCGCCGTGGCGTCCCTGCTGGGGGTCCCGAATCTGGTGGCCCGCGCCGAGAACATGAAGTACCTGGACGAGCAGGGCGACGTCCAGGAGGGCACCTTCATGGAGTTTTCCAAGGGACTGGACTTGTATGGCAATTTTCAAAACCTGAAATACGTCAACGACAAGCCTTTCTCGCCGCCTGCCGGGGTCTTCAAATCCCTGGCGGACCTGCAGATTCTGGACTATATCTGCGGCAACGTGGATCGTCACGGCGCCAACATGACCTACATTGTGGACGATGAAGGCGTCTTTCAGGGCGTTCAGGCCATCGACAACGATTCCTCCTTCGGACTTAGCGTTCCGGGAAAGAATGGAAAATACAACATGCTCCACGGGACAGACAGCCTTCGCGTCATGAGCGCCAGCATGGCGGAGCGGGTCAAGAGCCTGAGCCCGGACATGCTGCGCTTCGCCCTCCGGGGACGGGGCCTGAAGGAAGAGGAGCTGGGGGTCGCCTGCCGGCGTCTGACAGATCTTCAGGATGCAATCCGGACACGCAGCAAAGTGGCTGCCAATTCAGAAGAGGTGGAAAATGCCGGGACCACCCTCTGCGTGATGGGGGATGACGCGCTGAAGTCGCTGAAGCTCGACAGCGTTATGAAGACCGAGGGCAACATCATCCATAGCGTGGTGACGAGGTACGTTGCGCTTGTGAAAAGGGTACGCCATCTTAACCCCTACGATCCCAAGGCGCGGCGGGAGGAGGCGAAGCCCTTGCGGGAGGTGGGCACCACCGACCGCAGGTACGTGGCCGGTGGCATTGCCGATTCCATGCAGGGCATGTCCCGGGCCATCCAGAACTCCGTCACGGGCTTCAAGGTGGGGAATCTGTCCTCCTTCCTGCGCAGCTCCGACCAGTTCCGGAGCATGGTCAAGGCCGTCAAGAACGCCAAGGCCACGGCAGACAGGATCCGGAAGGAGATCGGCGGGGACAGGGAGCATCTGGACCGTTCCGATGCGCGGGTGAAAGAGCAGCGGGAAAAGGCCGACCAGGCCATGCAGAAGGTCCGCGAGGCCGCGGAGACCTACCTGCAGAAGAAGGTCCGAGAGCGGGGAGGAAGCATCGAAAACGTGCAGGGCAAGAACGAATACGAGCGGAAGCGCATCGAATATGCCCAGAAGCTTCTGAAAGAGGTGGCGGAATACGAGGCGCTCAGCAATCCCCAAAACGAGGAAATCAAAAAGGAGAAAACGCAGGCTGTGGAACGGGCCCGCCACGCCGGCCTCCGGAAACCCAAGCCCGACAAGCCCAGCAATCCCAGAAGCGGAAACCGCAGAATTTAGCCGGAAGCGTCACAAGGGAGCTCCGGCACGGACCCCGCCGGGAAACAAAGGACGATCGTGTGTCCGCGGACACACGATCGTCCTTTGTTTCCCGAAGCCGTGCTCAGCTTACCCGAGCCCCATTTTATTGTTCTTCTTATTCTTGGCCTTCGGCTCTGCGCTGACCTGCTTCTGCTCCTCCTTGCTGGCGCTCTTCGACAGTTCGGCATCTTTCTTCGGATTCAAATACTCGCTGCACTTCGTTTTGAGGAGCTGCTCCAGATTCGCATCGATGTCCTGATAAACGATACTCTCCATGAAACTGGAGTCCTCTACGACGGATTTCGTTTTTTCATTCAGATCTTTCAGATTCGGCTGGTCGTTCTTGTCCTTGTACATCTGCGGGACGAGATAGCCCGCGACGCGGACGCGGACCGCCATGTCGCGCGCTTTGTGCAAGGCTTCCGGAATCTCATTTCTCAAGTAGGGCAAGTTGTCCTTCTCGCATTGCTGTTTGCGCTGCAGCTCGGTTTCTTCAAATTTCTGCTTTTCCTCGGTGCATTTTTTCACGGCGTCGCTGTAGATCGTATTGAGCTGTTGGTACACGTCGTCGGCGTAGAGCGTCTGCGGGAGCGCCGGAACCTTGATGTCGGGAGCCAGGGCAGCGTCCTCGCGGATAGCTGCGTGAAACAGATTCTGCGCATTCTGGAAGCTCTTCGATTTATTGTGCCATGTGGCGACGGTTTTGTTTTTATCCTGAACAATGCTTTCCAGGAGGCTGCTTCCCATACCGGGGACGTCGAGCAGCTTCGTCGTCATCTGTCTGAGCGATTTTGAGTTCGCCATTTCGTCGGGCTTGTGCACCTTCCTGCAGGCGTAGGCACGGCAGGCCCACATCTCCGCATCTTCCTGCAGCTTCTGCACATCCTTCTCCATCTTTTCCAAGGCGGCCTTCTCGCGGTCGGAGATCTGCTTGTCCTTCCCGCCCTCTGCGGTCTGCTTGTCCTTCCCGCCCTCTGCGGCCTGCCTGCGCTTTTCGAGCTCTGCCTTCAGCGAGTCGAGCTCATCTTTTATCTCGGCCGCATTATGGATCGCGTCACGGAATACCCTGATGCAGCTTTTGTTCCCGTAATCTTGTTCCATATTCCGATAGTAACGATCATAATCATCCAGGTATTGGAGCGCACCATAACCCTTCCACGCATCGTTCAGCACATCCTGCCGCGCATCAAAGATCGCCCTCCGTTTGCTGCAGCTCTCCTGGCTGTGGTAATCCTCGTTGGCTTTGGCGTCCGCCGCCGCCTGCTTTTTTCCCAGCATACCGTTCAGAAGATTCAGGAAATCTGCTTTACCGTCGGTCTGTACGTTTCTGGCGCCCCACTGATCCGAACTCAGCCGTTTGACCTCCATCGTTTTTTGCAGCGATTCCAGTCGATTGGGGTCGGCTTTCAGGTATGCTTTCTGGTCCTCCGGGCTCATTTTCCTGTAGTTCTCCAATGCGTCCAGCGCTTGCAGTTTTGCGTTCTTTTCCTGCGCCTGCTTTTCTTCGAGCTGTTTCCGCTCTTTTTCTACCTGTTCGTCGTAAGCGTTCAGCGCCTGTTGGAGCAGATCCGGCTTTTCCGCCCGCTTGGGGTCGAAGCAGTCCTGGAAGGTCTTGCCGTCGACGATCGCATCGGGGTCAGGCTTGCCGTTGGGAAGCTTCGGCATGGCTTCCATCAGCGGCTTCACGACGAAGTCGTACTTCTTGCGGTCGAACTTGCCATCCGTGAAAACGCGTGGATTCTTGGACAGGCCGTTGATCGCCTCCATCACCGTGAGCTGGTTCTTGTCATACTTGTAATACTTCGGGCTGACGTAGTGGTAGTCGCCGAGCTTCGTCTTGCGCACCTCGTTGATCCGGTCGAACTGCGCCTGGATGCCTGGGGGGAATTCTCCCTTCTCGTTCGGCTCGCTGACGCTCATCATCAGGTCGAGGCAGGCCTTGAAGCGCTGGCGCCCGGACTCGAAGAAGCGCACGGATTTCTTGCCCTTCGTATAGGCGAAGCAGGCCTCGCGCACCTTTGTGTCGAGGTCGGCGCTGTACATTTCGGGACTGCTGGCGGCCTGGTAGGCCTGCAGGGCGGCCCGCGCCATGTTGTTGTACTCCTTGCTGCCGCTGAGCTTGAGTTCTTCGGGCTTTTTGGTCAGGTCCGCGTCGGTGACGCCGAGGCGTTCGAGCATGGCGCGCAGCGACTCGCTGCGCTTCTCCTTCAACGCCTGGTTGCGCTTCTCCTCCTCTGCCTTCTTCTGCTGCGCTTCCTGCTCTTCGAGCCGGCGCTGCGCTTCCTCCTGCTCCGCCTTTCTCTGTTTCGCCGCTTCGGGGTTGAACACCTCCTCCTGCACCGTCTCGTACAGGGTCCCTGCCTTTGCCGCCTTGACCGCCGCCGGCGTATTCAGGAATGCCATCAGCTCCTTGTTTTGGCGCAGCTCATAGGTCTTTGCCGCCGTCAGGATGGGGTGGGCGTCGACCTCGTACATCGGCCGCATCTTTTTTTTGTCAACTTTGTTAAATTCTGGAGTTTGTTGATAGGGGAGATAGGCTTCCTTCATGCCTCTGAAGGGTTCCTTCACGGCCAGGATGCCCAGCATCGCGTCCAGGTTTTTCGGTGACGGCGCGTCGGTTTCGATGGAATCCCGATAAGCGATCTCCGCGTTCGCGCGGGTCGGCGCGTCCTTGCGGGGGGTAGGCAGGGGCAGGTTGCATCTGTGCAGCAGTACCTTCGCGTAATGGGCGAATTCAGGCATTTCCGCCCATTTCTCCTCCTTGATGCCGGCCATCATGCCGTAAACATCCAGGATGCCGTTGGTCTTTCCCAACTGGCTCGTATTTGCTTTGCTATTGAAAATCAGCTGCGCCAGCTTGGGGTAAATTTGTACGCTGGGACCCTCCATACCTTTGGCGCACATCACATTGTATTCGTTGGAGTAGGTATCCCTCGACGAGAGCTGCGGGTACTTTTTGAACATGGAATCCCAGTCGGTCAGAAGGGTGGAGATGCTCCATTCCTCCTCGGGAGACTCCTTCTTCTCCTTCGCCGCCTTCTCCCTGACCTTCTCTTCGCCCATCCCGAAGCCGCAATGCTGCGCGGGATCCTCATCATAGTCCTTCGCTTGGAATCCAAGGTGCTCTTCCATCTGCGCATAGGACAAAATCATATACTTTGGCATAGTTTTTCTCCTTGATCCTGCCCTGCGCGGAAAATCCGCCGCGGCAGTTCTAAATCTTTCAGATTAAGCCGTTCAAAACACGGGATCTCAGCCAACCCCCATTTTCGGCTTGTCGTTGGACTTCTTTTTCTTCTTGTCGTTTCCGCCGGCGGCGACGTTGGGCTGGTCCTTTTCAGCCGCCTTCTGCAGATGCTGATCGCAGAGGTTCCGGACCGTCTGCAGCAGATGATTGCTCAGCTCCTGATTCAAGGTATCCACCATGAGCTTGCCGTTCCGGATAACCGTTTCCGTCTCGTCACTCAGCTTTTTCAGATCCGGCGCGGCGTTCGGGTCGGGGTACATCTTCTCAAGGAGGCGGCTCGCGACGGCGCTGCGGATCATCGTGGTGCGCGCTTCGTGCATGCCTTCCGGCATCGCTCCCTTCGCGAAGTACACGGGCTCCGGCTCGGGCTCGCCCTGCTTCTCCTCCTCCGGCTTGGCCAGGTAATCGAGATACGCCTTCTGCTTGGCCTTGCATTCCGTGAAGCGCGCTTGCTCGGCGTCGTCGAACTTCTTCTTCTCCGTGTCCCAGCGCTGCTTGGCGGCCGTGCCCGCCTCCACCAGCTCTTTTTGCACGTCGGCGACGGTGAGCGTCTGCGGCAGGCCCTGCTTTTTTTCCAACCGGCCGGTGACGTGGTCATATCGGATGGTGTTGTTAAACTTGATCTGCGCGTTTTTGAAATACTCGGAATTCATATCGAATCCCCGTGATTGGTTTTTAGTGCTCATGGTGACGCTGTGTTGGAGCGACGTTCTCAGGGATTCAATCTTGTCCATCTTGTCCGCCAGCTTCTTGAGCTCCGCCATGTCCACCGCCTCGTCGGGCTTGAACAGCTTGGTACAGGCAAAGGCGGCGCAGGCACAGCGGCCCGCCTCCCGATACGCCTGCTCATCAGAGGCGGGGGCGTTCATATACGCATTTTCACGACCAAAGCCCTGGTTACCTTCTTTGGCCAGTTCCTGGGCCCTTCGCTGCGACTGTCTGTACGATCCCATTTTGATCCAGCATTGGTCAAGCATGTTGTAATAAAGATCGGCGGCGCAACGTTGTTCTTCGGGCAGAGCCTTATTCGCCTGCCGATTGTAGCTAACCTGTTTGACATAGTTGAGATTGAGATAATCCTTCTCCCACGCATCGCTCAACTCCATCTGCTTTGCGTCGAAGAGCTTCCCGCGCAGATCGACCAGCTCTTGACGTTGGTATTTCGCGGTTTCTTCGTCGTCCGCCGCAGCCTGCTTCTTAGGCAGAACGTCGTACAGCAGCTTCGTAAACGCTTCTTTTGTGTCTTTCGCGATCTTCTCCGCATTCTCTTTGTCCGTCTGATTCGCCAGCTCTTGCGCGGCCGTCTCATGATTTGCGAGGCTCTCCTCCATCATCCTGGGCCTTAGCCTCGCGAACTCCTTCGCTTCTTCCCGCCGGATAGCTTCCTGCTTCTCCAGACGCTCTCTCTCTTTCCGCTCCGCTTCCTCGACCTTGCGCCGCTCTTCCTCAAGCTTGCGCTGCTTTTCCTCTTCGAGCCTGCGCTGCTTCTCCCGTTCCTGCTCTTCGGCCTGGCGCTGTCGTTCGGCGCGCCATTCTTTATCACGCTCCTCCTGCTGCGCCTTCTCAATTTTCTTGTATTCATTTCTTGCTTTCGCGATCGGGCTGTTGAGCAGGGGATTCTCGACGGGGTTGAAGACGTCAACCATGTAAAAGTCGTCGACGAGGGCCCGGCGGTCAATTTCGCCGTTGGACAGCCTGGGCCAGGATTCCTCCAGCGCTTTCAGGACGGTATCGTACCTGAGCTTGTTCGGCTTGTTATTCTCATCTGTCGCATAGCTGTGCGTGGGCAGTCCGTCCAGCGCCTGCTGCACCGTGATCTGATTCTTTTGGAACTTGAAATACCTGGGGCTGACGTAGTTGGGGTCGCCCTCCTTCGCCTTCCGCACCTCGTTGATCCGTGCGAACTCTTTCTGGATGTCCTCGCGGAATTCTCCCTTCTCGTTCGGCCCGCTGACGCTCATCATCAGCTCGAGGCAGGTGTCGAAGCGCTTGCGCCCGGACTCGAAGAAGCGCACGGATTTCTTGCCCTTCGTATAGGCGAAGCAGGCGTTGCGAACCTTATCGTCCAGGTCGATGTTGTAAGCCTCTTCGCCGCTGGCGGACTGGTAGGCCTCCAGGGCGGCCCGCGCCATGTTGTTGTACTCCGTGCTGCCGCTCAGCTTGAGATCCTCGGGGTTCTTGGCAATGTCCGCGTCGGTCACGCCGAGACGCGTGAGCAGTTCGCGCAGGTCCTCGCGGCGCTTCTTCTGCACCGCCCTGCCGCGTTCCACCTTCTCCTCCGCCGCTCGCTGCTTTTCCCGCTCCAAACGCTGGCGTTCGGCCTCCTCCTGGGCTGCTTTCGCCTTCGCCGCCGCTTCGGGGTCAAATACGCGCTCATTCACCAGCTGGGACAGGGTCCCTTCTTTTGCGGCCTTGACCGCTTCGGCCGTATTCAGGAGCTCTATTACAGCCTTGTTTTGGCTCAGTTCATATTCGGAGGCCGCCGTCAGGATGGGATGGGCGTATACCGTGTACATCTCCACAGCATCATCATCTTTTAACGTATACTCACTATGGTGTTCATAGGGGATACAGGCGTCCACATCTACTGTGAAGGGCGCCCGCACGGCAAGAATGCCCAGCATCGCCTGCAGGTTTTTCTCCGATGGTTCATCCCCTTCGATTGCTTTGATATAGTTTTCCTCCGCCTCCTTGCGGGTCGGAGGGTCCTTGCGGGGGGCTGGCAGCGGCAGGTTGCATTTCCGCATCAGCAGCTTGGCGTAGTGGGCAAACTCGGGCATCTCCGCCCATTTCTCCTCCTTGACGCCGGCTACCACGCTGTAAAGCGGGGTGGTTCCGTTGTGCTCTCCGATTTCTTCTTTTTTATTTTTGAAAATATGATCCGCATAATTTTTAAACTGGATGATAATTGCACTTTCTTTGTTAGAATTGACGATTACATGGCCCGTGTTGTCATAGGTTGATTTTTCTTTGAGCTGGGGGTACTTATAATTAAACATGTCCCCCCAACCGGTCAGAAGGGTGATGAGGCTCCAATCCTTCTCGGGAAGCGTGGCCTTTTCCTCCTTCGCCTTCTGCCTCGCGGCATCCCAACCTATACCTAAACCGCAGTAATCTCCCGGATAGATTTCAGAGTCTACCGCCATCCCGTTCATGTACTCGACCATCTCAGGGTAGGAAAAAACGTGATACTTTGGCATAATCTTATTCTCCTTTATATTTTTAGGTGACGAAAACTGAATGGTACAGGGGAGTCTGCTTCCCTGCTGTTTGTCAGGCCTTCAGGCCGGGCTTGTTGTTTTTCTTCTTGGAATTGGCCTGTTTGTTGGGGCCGGCACTCTGCTTCTGTTCGACCGATTTCTGTTTTTCCAAATACGCGTCGCAGCCTGCCTGGATGGTTTTCATCATGTCCCTGTTAACGTCCAGATTCGCCACCTTCTCCATAAACTGGCTGTCCTGGACGATCTTTCTCGTCTGCACCATCAGCTTCTCCAGATCCAGCGCGGCGCTCCGGTCGGGATACTGCTTCTCAAGAAGATGGTCCGCGACGGCGGCTTGGATCATCAGGCTGCGGGCGTTGTGTACGCTTTCCGGAATCGGCTGCCGCTCATAGGGCGCGGACTGTTCCTTGCTTTCACCGTTCTGCTGGAGAGCGTTTTTCCTCCTTGCCTGCTCGGCTTCGTTGAATTTCTTCATCTCTTCGTCATAGCGCTTCCTGGCCTCGGCGCCCTCGGTCAGCAGCTCCGTCCGCACTTCGTCGATGCTGAGCGTCTGCGTCGGCGCATGCTGCCGTTCCTTACCCTGGACGTAGTCCTTCCGGATGGTGTCGTAAAACTTGCTCATCGCCTCCCCGAAGGGGACGGAATTCCGATCAAACCCCGTGACGCGTAATCTGTTGTCCCTGACGACGCTGTGCTGGAGCCCCAGCTTCAGTTCCTGAATGTCGCGCATCTGGTCCACCAGCGCGTCAAGCTTCTCCTGGTCCACCGGCTCGTCAGGCTTGAACAGCGTGGTGCAGGCAAAGGCAATGCAGCCATAGTATCCCGCGTCGCGATACGCTTGCTGGTCACCGTGCCCGTAGCCGACCGCACTCCTGACGGCTCTCGGGAGATTCTGCAGGTCCGTGTTATATGTCTGCCTGTATCGGTCCATGCTGGTTCTGCATTTCTCGACATATTCGCTGTAAACGCTGGCGGCGCTGCGCTTTTCTCCGGGCATCGCCTGCTGCGTTTTCTGGATGTAGTCATGTTGTTCCTGGCTGTTCAGCCGGTACAGCGCATTCTGCCACGTGTCGCTCAGCTCCTGCTGCCGCGCGTCAAAGCTCGCCGCCCGCTCTTTTTGCTTCGCTTCGCTGCGGTACTCCAGGGTCGCTTTTTCGTTGGCCGCAGCCTGCTTCTTTGGCAGGATGTTGTTCACCACATATTCAAACTGGGACGTGTTTTGCAGAGCCTTCTTCGCGTTCTCCAGATCCTTCTTATCCGCCAGGAGTGTCTGCTGCTTCTTTGCTTCCTGCGCGCGCTGGGCTTCCCTCGCACGCTGGGCTTCCCGGCTCTGGGCGCTGAACAGTTCCGTGATGTGTTCTGCCTGAGGCTCGAGCATAGCCTGGATCTCACGGGCGATCCGCACTCTCGCCTCGCTCATTTTATCCAGACTGCCCTTCCGTTCCTGCTCGAGCTGCTTGCGGAGCAGATAGCTGCCGGCAGCGCGGCTCAGCTTGTCGTAGGATACACGGAGCTCGACCAGTTCTTCTTCGGTGGGCGTGTGCAGGGTTCTGCCGGCCTGCCGATCCTGCTCGTTGGGCTCCAGCAGGGCGCTGTACTGTTTCCCCACGGTCCGAAGGGCCTTCTTCATGTTCTCGAACTCCTTGGAGCCGAACCACACGGCCTTGTCGGTTTCATCGGCCCGCTGATAGAGGGAAAGCAGGGTCCGCTCGTCCTTCCGGAAGTTATTCCGAACCTTGACCCGGTCGTGCTCCAACACGCTGGTCTGCGCCAGCTTGGGAACCTCTTTACGGATGGCGTTGGCCAGTTGGGTCTGGGGAGAGAGCTTCGCGTAATCCTCGTCGGGTACCACGTGGATATGCTCCTCGGAGACCGCGTTGAGTTCCTTGTCCCGGAAGTATTCCCTGCCGCTGGCGATCTGCTTCTGGACGTCCGCCAGGCGCTCAGCAGCCCGCTCGACCTGGTTTTCGGGCAGACGGTACGCCCGCAGGGCGCTTTTCAGGGAGTCGGGGTTGAGCTGCATCACCTTGTCCGCCAGAGACTGGGGCATTTGGTTCAGCATCTTGGTGTTGATTTCGTAAGACGTTCTGAGCCTGTCCGGTTTGGAAGCCATGAAGGACATGTCGTTGTCGATGCCCTGGACACCGTCCAGCACCACGTTGCCCTGCGGATCCTTTGTGAAGCTGTAGAGCAGATTGCCGGGGTGCCGGTCCACGTTGCCGCAGATGTAGTCCAGCACCTGCATGGAGGCCAGCTCCCGCTGCACCTTGGGAGAGAAGGGCGTGTTGGACGTCATCTTCAGGATCGGGTCGTCCGCCTTCGGATTCATGCAGTCGGAGCCCTTGGCCTGCTCCATGAAGACGCCCTTGACCTCCTGGCCGTGCCGGACCAGGGTGACCGGTCGGGAAGCCGCCAGCAGGGAGCCGACGCCCAGGGCGTCCGCCACGGCGGACATGGCGCTGTTGCGAAGCGCCACCGTCTCCCCCGGATTGACGCCGATCGTTTCATACTGGTCCTGTCGTCCCTCAATCTGAAGCTTGGTCGTCAGATATTCGTCGATGGCTTCGGCAAAGCCGCCGGTGGCCATCGTTTTGATTTCTTTGTCAGAGAAGCCGGCTTCCATCAAATAGCTGTCATAGCAGTGGCCATACTCCCAATCGTGGACGTATTTCTCCTGATTTTGCTGCTGCCTTGTCGGAACGGCAAACAGCCCGTCGGTGGACAGCAGCCTGAATGACTCGGATTTTTCCTCCATCACCCGGATGGCCTTGGCGGCGGCGGGGGAGAGCTTGGCGATATGCTCGTTCAGCGCTGCCATTTCTTCATCCATGGTCGGCAGGGGCAGATCCGCCGTGAAGAAGCCCGCCTTGCGCTGCCCGCCCTCCTGGGGGAGCTGGAACCCGTAGCGTCGGTTGACAAGGGTGCCGACCACCTCCGGCTTCTGGTTGGTGACGTCATAGCGCTCCTCAACAGGCTTTGGCATCTCGACCTTGGACTCCTCGACCTTGGACTCCACAGGCTTGGGCCCATCGACCTGGGACTCCTGGACCTTGGGCCCATCGACCTTGGACTCCTGGACCTTGGACGGGGCGCTCTTTGCCTTCTCTTTTTCCATCACCCAATCCAGCGAAGAACGGCGGAAAGAGGCGAAGCCCTTACCGATGTCCGTGTAGATGGCCGTCTGGGCGCAGCTGTAGCAGAAGCGCTGAATCTCCTGGGCCGCTTCCTTTTTGAAGCTCGGCTCCGATTTGCTGCACTTGGAAAGATAGTTCGAGGCCAGCTCGTTGAGCCGCATGTGCTCGGCGGACAGGTCCTCCATCAGCTTTGTCCGATCCTCGCCCTGGGGGGGAACGGGGCCGTAAAGGCCGGAGATCCGCTCGATGAGCCCCTCGGTGGCAGTCCGAAGCTGGGCGTATTCCGGCAGATCCCGACGTCCCTTGTTGGCGGGGCTCATCACCTCACGCATGGCGCTCAGCCGGGAGAGCACCTCGGTCCCGGCCAGAGCCTGCTCAAAATATCCCACGGGGGAGCCGTCGCTGCCGGCCACGTGGGGCAGGGCGCTGCGGCGTGTATATTCCTGGGCGGCCTCGTTCAGCTCCTGTTCGCTCAGATACTGGCAGGGCTGGATCTCGAAGGTCTTCCACAGGTCGGTGAAGGAGTCCACCGACTCCCTGTCCAGATGAAGCTCCTTTTGGTTCTGTGCCAGATAATCGAAGATGCGATTCAGCTTTGCGGTTCTGATCTCCGGAGAAGTGATTCGGGTGGAGCTGATTTCCTGAATCAAGGCGGCCAACGACGCTTGCACGGAAGGCGAGAACTCCACGGAAATCCCATGCGGATTCGTAATCCGGGACTGCAGCACAAAGAGGACGCCGATCATCGAGGCGTCCTCCACCGGCCAGCCCTGGCGCAGGGCGATCCGGCGGCCCTCCATGTCGTAGGGAACGCGGAAGCAGCCCCGGTTGTAGACGCCGAGGTCGCTGGGCGGGTTGTCCATCACGGCGGCCCAGCGCACGAAATCGGCCGAATTCTTATCCTGCGTGACCCGCACGGTTTCCTCGATTCCCGCCGTAATATGGTCGTACTGGGTCAGCAGCAGCTTGCGGGCAAGACGGTCCTGCCGCTCGGTCAGCGTCCCGGCCTTGACCGCGTTGGCGTGGTCGCAGGCGATGTTGACCATCCGGGTGGCGTTCTCATAGACCGGCATGAAGGGCAGATCCGAGAGCTCGTCCATGGTGCTGGTAAAATTCCCCATGATCGGAGACGTCTCTCGGCCGGTCGGCATGTGGATGGCCCCTTCCTGGGAAGCGATGAGGCTGAAGGAATAGTCGTTCATGGCCTCAATGCCGTAGCCCCGCAGCGCGAAGGAGGCCTTGTCCCGCATCATCCGGAGGAAGGAAGCGCCCTCCGGATTCTCGGCAGCCATTTCGATCTGCTTCTCGTCCACCGCAGCGCAGAATTTGCGGAATCGCTCCCGCAGGGACTGGACCTTCGCCTGTTCCTTTTCATGGGTTTCTTCTTCCGAGAAGTCATCCGGGTTTTCCTTGCAGAGGACCTTATTCATCCTGCCCGTAATCAACAGGTTCGGATTCTCACGGTAGGCCTGCGTGGTTTCGAGCATCATTTCTTTCGGCGGGATATTCCCCTCATCAGTCGTCAGACGCTCGTCCTTGGGGAACAGATAGTGCAGAGCTACGGCTTCCGCGTAAACGTTCATATACACCTGGGACCAGTTATAGTCCCAGTTGGTATAGCCCTGCTGGAACGGGGTGGATGTTTGTTTCGGCATGGGAGTTCCTCCTCTTTTTTATCACGTTTAGTGGACCATCTCATTGTAGGAAAAAACGTGATACTTTGGCATAATCTTGCGCTACTTTACGTGGCATCTTTAACATCATGAAAACCGGATGGTACAGGGAGGTCTGCTTCCCTGCTGTTTGTCAGGCCTTCAGGCCGGGCTTGTTGTTTTTCTTCTTGTTCTCCGGCTTCCCGGTACGATTCAGATCAATGCCGGCGTCTTTATATTCTTTGTCGAGCGTTTTCGCGAGATCCTCCATTTTACCGAAGACACTGCCGGGCTGCTTCAGAAGGTTCGTCAGATTTTCCAGCCGATCCGGCAATTTGCCGGCGTCGTTCAAGGTCATGTTGATGACTGCCCGCATGTCAGCGTGCTGCGCGTGATGCATTTGGTTGAGATCGCCGTCCGGAATAACATCCTGGATCTTCTGCAAGGCTCCGAGATATTGGTCGCGGTTCTTCTCCCAGTTGATGGTCAGCGCATTGCACATGAGCTTCGTGCTTTCGCGATCCACCCGGACCTGGTTGGACCCGGCCACTTCGCCAATCTCCACCATCGCGAAGGCCTCCACCAGCTTGTGGGAGAGCTCCTTGCGTTTAAGGACCTCCTTGTCATTCTTATCAAGCTTGCCAAGGGCGACCAGGCGGCGCTTTTTGCACTGCTCGCTCAGAGTGCTGACCAGCATGTCCAGACGCGTCTTGGCAGTTTGGGGTTCGTCCTCCTGCATCTTCTCCTGTTTGACCTGGGGCTTTTCCACCTGCTTGATCTGAGGATTCTCCTTCTGCTGGACCTGGGCTTTTTCCTCGGTCGTGACCTGAGGATTCTCCCCGGTCTTGACTTGGGACTTTTCCTCCTGCCTGATCTGGGTTTCTTCCGGATTGACTGCCTTTTCCGCCTCCTGGTTTTTCTGGATTTCCTGGGTGAATTTGGGCAGCTCGTCCTTGATTTTGTCCGGATTCTTCAGCAGTTCAATGAGCTTGTTCAGATATACGGGCTCCTTGACCTTCTGCACGGAGTCTTTCTTGTCCCTCTCCTTGTCGCGTCCTTCCAGGGTGCTTATCGTTGCGTTGACGGCCTCACGGATCTGCTTGAAGGTATCCAGGTGCAGCTTCTGGAAATCCTCCTTCAGGTTGGATTCCAGCTGCTTCTTGCTGTCTGCGTATGCCGGCTTGCTTTCATCGGTCTGCATAAGGGTGAGCATGGCTTTTCTGCTGCCCTCGCTCACCGGCGCGTTGGGCCCCAGAACGGAGCTGAGCTCCGCCATGGCGAAGGCCTCATACAGCTTGTGGGCGATCTCCTTGCGGGAGATGGTCTGCTTCATGTTGTCCAGGTACAGGCTGCCCTGGAACGCAAGCTCCGCCATCACAGGCTTCATGCGCTGCTCCGCGGTGGGATCGGTGACCTTCCTGGCCTCCTTTTCCTTTCGCTTGAGGTCCCGTTCGAGCGACGCGCTGTCGTAAACGAGGTGCGGCGAGCGCTCCCGCTTCTTTGACTCCGCTGCGGCGGGGTAGAGGTTCTGGATGGTATCCAGATGTTTATCCAGATTTGACAAATTCAGAAAATGGTCATTGAGCTTAGCGCTGATAGCCCGGGCCACCTCATATCTTTTAGAGCTCTTTTCGTCCAGGGGGCCGCTTTTCTTATACTGATTTTCCTTGCGCTTGATGTATGCGTTCACAGCCTCAGTAAGTACTTCATAACTCGAGCGCAGATGTTGGATCTCTTCCTTCGTGGGCTTGTGGATGCTCAGTCCGGCCTCGTTGTCCGCCTTGGTAGGGGCTTTGGAGGTCAGCTCCGTGCGTTCCTTGGCAACTGCAACGAAGGCCTTCTTCACGGCGGCATATTCCTTGGAGCCGAAGTAGACGTTCTTGTCCGCTTCCACGAGCTTCTGGTAAAAGCTGCGAATTTCCCGCTCGTCCTGCCGGAGGGAGTTCCCGAGCTTGGCCAGCTCCTGCTGGCGCTTGTCCTGGATTGCCGTCTCGATGGCCTGATCCAGGCACTTCTTGACGGGCATTTCGTTGACGAAATCTTTGTTCTTGGAGACGTGTTCGTAGGCTTCGTCTGACAGCACGTGGATGTATTTGTCGGAGGACGCAGTGATTTCCTTGTCCCGGAAGTATTCCAGGCCCTTCTGAATTCGGTCCTGGACCGCATTCAGCCGATTCACTGCAAAGTCAATCTGGTTTTTGGGCAGCTTGAACTGCTGGAGGATGCCCGTCAGGGCTTCCCCGTCCAGCGCCATCACCCGGTCGGCCATGAACTTCGGAATGGTCTTCAGGTCCGAGAGCTTTCGGTTCCCGCCCAGATCCGTGCTCATGGGGCAGCCCATGAAGCACATGCCGTTGTCGACGGCCTGGATGCCGAGCAGCATGGCCGTGTTGCTCTTATCCGCTGTCTCGAAGCGCAGGTTGTCCTTGTTCCGGTTTGCGGTGCCGCAGATGAAGTCCAGCACCTGCAGGGCGGCCATATCCCGGACGGCTTTTTTCGGGATCATGGAGGCCCGAGCTGAATTCAGGAGGGGGTCGTAGTCCGGAATGTTCCTGCAGTCGGTGCCCTTGCCGTTTTCAGTGAAGTAGCCGGTGCGCGACTTGCCGTTCTGCGTCACGGTGACAGGCCGGGTCGCCGCCACGAGAGAACCGACGCCCAGGGCTTCCGCTACGGCAGTCATGGCCGCGGCGCGGGATTCCAGGGGCTCGCCGGGACGGATCCCCATTTTTTTGCACAGCTTGTTCCGGCCATCGATCTCGGCTTTGGACAGAAGATAGCTGTCAACGGCTTCGGTGAATTCGTCGTTTACGAGGTCATTGATGTCGAAATTCCGGATCTTTCTCGTGCTTCCGATTCGATCCAGATACCTGTCGTAGTGATGGTTGTAGGTCCAGTTGTTGTAGCTCTCCGATTGCGCCTTTGCCAGCATTGCCCGCACGCCGTTTTCATCCAGTGACATCAGCTCGCGGTTCACCTCCGGGTCCTCTTCAAAGACCTCGAGGGCCACGGCAGCGTTCTCAGACAACGCCCCGATCCGCTTTCTGAGCTGTTCCAGCTCGTCCTTCGGCTGCGGCAGGGGACGGTCCGGGGTGAAGACGCCGTCCACGGTTCTCCCGTCGGGAGTGGTGAGCGCCAGGGTGTTGCGGACGTGTTCCGGCGTACCCAGGTTCTCCGTCTGCAGGCTGGCGACATCGACAGTCAGACTCCGCTTGGAATAGATCTGCCCCAGGTCGTCGGCGTATTTGCCCCGGACCCCGGTGAGGGTCTCCAGATCCTCGGCGGCCAGGCTGCGAATCTTCTCCGCCGCCTCTCTGGCCTTGTCAAGAGCAGGATTCGGTTCCAAATCGGCGTCGGCCGAGAAGGCGTTGGCGACATTGATGACCAGCTGATAAGCAGTTTTCAGCTCCTCCCGCTGCTGAGTGTCCAGCTTTGGCAGAGAGCCGTCCGGCTGCGGGCACAGCATGGAGCAGGTGAGCTCGTTCAGCTTTTCAACAGACAGCCGGATGGCGTCAAAGGGACCGTTCTGCTCCGGGGCGACGCCTGCTTGCTCCAGCTCCTGGGTGAATCGGCTGAAGGCCTCATAGCGACCCAGAGCGTCATTTGCCCGGCTCCGGCATTCACGATACCGGTCGGCTTGCCCCATCCCCGATGCCGTGAGCGACATGGAGTTCATCAGATCCCGGGCCATCGTTTCAACGGCCTTGTAGGCGTCCGTGCCGCGTTCGTCCTGCTTGAGCAGGAGCACGCGCGTACAGGACACAACAGCCTCGGCCATCAGCTCCCCCTTTTCAGGGCCATTGGAGACCTTGGATGCGACGTTGATGAAAGTGTCAAGCCGCCGCTTCATGCCATCGGCGTCGATCGAATGGCTTTGGATATACTTGTCCAGGGAGAAGGGATGGAACTGCAGATCCCCGTCATAGGTGCCGATGCCCACCATCTGCCGGTAATCCTGATCCGCCTCGGCAACGGTGATCAGATTTTGAATGGTTTGGCGTTTGGCAGGGCGTTTGTCCTCCGCCTGCCCGTTGAGGACCTCGAGACGCAGGATCTCGCGGCCCTGGATGTCGTGCAGCATGGCTGAGGCGTCATTGGCCCAGCCTGCCATCCCGGCCCGGTCGAAGCCCTCCTGCTCCACACAGGTCCAAAAGATCGGGAGGGAGCGGACGGGCGGACGATAGTCGACGTGCCCCGCAATCTCGTCGTAGTTCTCCGCCTCCATCAGGGTTTCCAGAACGCCCGCAAAGTCCTTGCCGGCGAGCTCCTGATCGCAGCGCGCAGAGACCTCCTTCTGAAAACCCCGCATCAGGGACTTAGGGAAGTCATTCACCAACTCCTCCGGCGTCATCTTGTATTTGTGCATCTGCATATAGAGCAGATAGACGGAGTTGATCTGTCCCTGATGGACGCTGTTGAGCTGATCGAAGGCGAAGGTTTCCGGATCGCGGGTCACGTACATATCCGGAGCGCTGGTGTATTCGCTGCCAAAGCCCTCCTTGGCGATTTGGATCAGCTCATCC
The DNA here is from genome assembly GCA_017540945.1 of Oscillospiraceae bacterium. Next base: position 50,051 of record JAFYAB010000016.1, read on the forward strand.
ATGTTCCGGTATTCCTGGTCGTAGGCGGCTCTGGCGCGCTCCAGCGCGTCCAGATCCCCCTTCCGGACAGCATTCATATAGTCAATCTTTGCGGCCTTGATCGTTCGGTAGCCGTACATCTTGTTACCCTCTTCTTCCCGGTACTCCGGGGGGTTCTCCGGAAGCATCTGCATATCGGACATCTTTTGCAGCATCCGAATGAGGGTTTCCCGCATTTTGCCGGGAAGCTCCGGCTTTTGCAGGATTTTTTCCGTGCTCTCGTTGGTGGCATTCGGCAGCACAGCATAGTGGCTGATCGGCAGCGGAGGACCGGCGCGATCAATCTGCACCCCGGGCTGCTCCAGCCGAAGCTCATTGCACACGGCGTAACGGTAGCGATTGTTTGTGTCGCAGCCGATGTGTTCTGCCGCCTCGGTGGCCTGTTTGGCCGAGGAGGTTGCGACGCTCATGATTGTATCAGCGCCATCCAGGGCCTTCAGAAGCGCCGCCTGACGCTGGGGATCCTGCACCTCCTTCAGGATCTTCTGCCTGCAGACATCGATTTCCCGGGCGGTCTCCGGCTTGAGCTCTGTCAGCTCTATGTGGTCCTGGATCACAGGATCCTTGTTCAGCGAATCGACGACGGTATGAAGCTGGTCCGGCCGCAGGACGTCGGGCAGATTGCTGTAGATTTTCAGACGGTTTTCCGGGGTGATCGTCTCGTCCAGGCACTTTGCCCTGACGCGGCTGATCTCTTCCTCCGTCAGGAACTTCTCAAGGATCGCCTGCTTTTGCGCGGGTGTGGCGTATTGATCGTAGATGTCCAGTTCGAAGTAATTTCCCTGGAGCATCTCCCGGAGGGACTCGTCCGCATAACGCTGTTTCTGCGCGTCGGTCATGTATTTCCAGCCGAGGGTTCCGTCCTTGGTGACGTCCTCCGCCGTGATGTTGTTTGCCTGAATCAGCTTCCGGATCTCTGCCAAATCGGCTTGGAACGCGTTCTCCAGCTCTGCCTGCCGCGCCTGCGCTTCCTGCCGCGCCTGGGCCGGATCTGCCTGCTTTGCCTTCTCCTGCTCGCGCTTTTTCTGCAGCTCAGCGACCTTGCCGTCCGGCACGTACCTCCTGCAGATCCGGATCTTTCGCTCGAGATCCGCCATGTGATTGAAAACGCCCTCGTCAAAGACACGCATCGACGCGTTAAGCATGGCATCGATCCGCTCTTTTATAGCTTCGTGCTGGGCTTCAGGCGTCATCTCCGCCCAGCCGATTTTCGCATCGTTGCTGGGAGATCTTCTCAAAACAGCTCCGTGGACGCCCTTGTCTGAGATCAATCGTCCGCAAGTCCCAAGCGTTCTGTCTGCAAAATCAAAGCTCTTTTCTGCGGCCTCCTTTGGCGGAAGCGATTTCTGATAGAGGGCAATGACCTGCGGCGCGGTGATGCCGCAGCCAGATATCGAGGACGCAAAGTGCGGCACCTTCGTCTTGATCTTGAAATGTTCATACTCCTGCCGATTGGTCCCTTGGTAATCCAGCGGAGACGGCAAGGGCGTATTCGCAATTTCATTTGCCGCGGAAATGATTTCCGTCAGGTATTCCTGATAGGCGGACCGGTCTTCCGCCTCCGCCTCGACGGGCTGCTCCGCGGGCTTCTCCTCGGGCTTCTGCGTGGAGACGTCATAGCGCTCCATAGCAGGACTGGTGGGTTCCTCGACCTTCGGCTCCTCGACCTTCTGCTCTTCGGTCTTCTGCTCTTCGGTCTTCGGTTCTTCGACCTTCGGTTCCTCGACCTTCTGCTCTTCGGTCTTCTGCTCTTCGGTCTTCTGCTCTTCGGCCTTCGGCTCTTCGGTCTTCGGTTCTTCGACCTTCGGCTCTTCGGTCTTCGGTTCTTCGGTCTTCGGTTCTTCGACCTTCTGCTCTTCGGTCTTCGGCTCTTCGGTCTTCGGTGCTTCGACCTTCGGCTCCTCGATCTGGGCCGCGGCGCTCTTTGCTTTCTCCTTCTCAATGCGCCAATCCAGCTTGGCGCGGCGGTTCTCCGCCGCCTCCAGGCCGATTTCCGTGGCGGCGGCGGTCTTCGCGATCTGCGCGCAGTAGTACCGGAGCTCCTCTGCCGCGGCCTTCTTGAACGCGGGTTCTTTTTTACTCTTCTCCGCCGCGTTCAGATAGCTTTGCGCCAGATCGCTGAGCGCCGCGTGGGCGTTCTCGATTTGCGCCAGATCGATCTGACGCTGCTTGCCCGCGGGGACGTTGGAGCCGTAGAAGGCGGAGATCATCCCGACCAGATTGGTGACGCCCTTCCGCATAAAGTCATATTCCGGAAGGTCCTTCCTGCCCTGATTGACCGGAGCGATGCGCTGAGCCAGATCGCTCAGCCGGGAGAGGACCTCGGTTCCCGCCAGAATCTGCTCATAATAGCCCACGGGGGAGCCGTCGCTGCCGGCCTGCCGGGGCAGGGCCTTGCGGCGCTCATATTCCCGCGCGGCCTCGTCCAGCTCCGCCGCGCTCAGATACTGGCAATTCTGAATCTTTTCGGCCTTCCGGGTATCGAAGGTGACGCTCATCCCATCCGGATCGATGTGGAGATCCTTATAGTTTTGTTTGACGTAGCTTTCAATGCGATTCAGCATTTGGCTCCTGCTCGTCGAATCGGTGATCCGGGTGGTGCTGATCTCCGCAATCAGCTGATCCAGCGACTGCTTCGTCTTTTCCGTGTATTTTGCGGATAAGGATTTCGGATAATAGATGTTGCTCTTGATTACAAACAGAGCACCGATCAACGCGGCGTCCTGGATCGGCCAACCCTGGCGCAGGGCGATCCGGCGGCCCTCCAGGTCGTAGGGCACGCGATGGGGTCCGCGCTCGTAGCCGCCGACGTGGTCGGGATTGTTGTCCATCACCTTCCCCCAGCGCGCATAATCCTCTGTATGCTTCGGATCCGTAGCCTCTATGCTATCCAGAATCTGGGCTGACAGATGGTCGTACTGCGTCAGCAGCAGCTTCCGGGCAAGACGATCCTGGGCGGCAGTCAGGGTCCCGGCCCGGCTTGCGTTGGCGTGGTCACAGGCGACGTTTACCATCCGGGCGGCGTTTTCAAAGACGGGCAGGAAGGGAAGATCCGACATCTCGTCCATGATATAGGTAAAATTCTTATTTTCAGGGCTCTTCTCAGTGCCGTTTGGTACGTGTATGGTCCCCTCTTGGGAACTGATTTGAAGGAAGACAAAGTCGCTCATGGCCTCCGAGCCGAAGTTTCGCAGGGCAAAGGAGGCCTTCTCCCGCACAAAGCGGAGAAAAGAAGCGCCTTCCGGGTTTGTGGCGGCCATCGCAAGCTGCTTTTCGTCCAGAGCAGCGCTGTAATCGCCCACGACCTTCCGCAGCTTGTTTACGTTCTTTTCTTCTGCTTCCCGATATTCCGGAGCGTTCATAGCGTTAAAGGAGCCAGGTTTCCTGCAGTTGACCTTAAACTCGCGCTGGGGCATCAACAGACACGGACTCATCCGACGGTCTGATAAATCTTCGATGGCCTCGAAGCCGGGATCATTGTATGCCGGGACACTATCATACGTTAAGCGACTGTCACCCGGGAACATGTACTCCCACGAAAGGACCTCGCCGGCGAGCTGGTTGTACACCTGATGCCAGTTATAGTTCCAGTTGGTATATCCCTCCGGGAAGGGCGTGCGTTTTTCTTTCGGCATGGGATTTCCTCCTCTTTTATGATTTATAATGGCAGCGCTATGTCAATTCCCCGTCCGGGCGACGCCGGGCGGGGATGGGTTTCCGTTTACTCGTGGGAATCGGGGATGCGAATGGTCACGACGGTTCCGCCGCCGGGCCGCGGCGCGATCTCCAGGCTGCCGCCCACAGACATTTCCAGCCGCTCCCGGACGTTCTGCAGACCAATGCCCGTACCCTCGGCAGAAGCCTCGAGGTCGAAGCCGGGACCGTTGTCCTCCACAAGAATCAGACTGCAGTTTTCACCGCGGCGGGTGCGGACGACGATGCGAAGTGACGCCTTCTCCTGCTTCAGCCCGTGCTTGACCGCGTTTTCCACGATGGGCTGCAATGTGAAGGCCGGCAGGCGGAAGACCGTGTGGGGCGTGTCGTATTCCACCGTCAGCAGCTCGCCGTAGCGCATGGACTCCACCTCCAGATATGCGCTGGTGCACTGGAGCTCGTCCTGGAAGGGAATGGGATTCTCCGCGTCGATGGAGGTAAAGTTCGCGTGCAGATAGGTCATGAAGTTTTCCAGAACAGGCAGCGTGCGGGGCGAATCGTTCTTGCACAGCACGTAGATGGAACTGAGGGTATTGTAAATGAAATGAGGTCGGATATGCTGCAGCAGCTGTTCGATTTTAGCCCGGTGCAGCTCATCCTCCTTCTGGCGCAGGGCCTTTTCTTTCGCGATGGCCTCGCTGATGAAGCCCGAGCTCCGCAGGACCAGATGCAGGGCAACCCAGACCAGCCCCACGATGGCGTGGCGTTCCGTGTTCTGTGCCCAAATGAGAATCAGGTCCGCCAGGCCCGCGGCAGGGAAGAGCAGGCCCGCAGCCAATTCCCAGCGCCGGAAGCCCAGCGCGAATACGGCGCCCAGCTCCAGGCCGATGCCGAAGAGGGCGTACCAGGGCAGGGCGTACCAGAGGTCCAGCACGTTCAGCAGCTGGAGCAGTACCAGAACGATCCCGGCCCCGGCGCAGAGCAGCACGGAGAGCTGCCCGAAGCGGCCCTCGGGATGCTGCACGCTAAAGTAACGCAGAATCAGCACCGGCGTCAGCAGGGCCGCCGCTGCGCTCAGATACCACAGGCCCTTTTCCATGCCGTAGATATCCAGACCCAGCAGCACCGTTGGCAGGGCGGTCAGAACCCGCAGAGCCGCACAGGCCGCCAGCAGACCCAGTAAAAAAAGTCTCCGCCGTAAGCTTCGATCCAGACGAAGCAGGGCGGAAAAGAGCGTAAGAAACAGGCCGACGATCAGGGTCACAACCCCGATGATCAGCGCAGCCAGATCCTCCGGGAGCAGAATCCGGGTCATCAGCTGCTCTCGTTCTATGAAGAGATAGGGCGGTCGGGCCAGGAGTGCGGTGCTGTAGACCGGCGTCAGGGTGACGGTTACGGTCCTGCCGCTGTAGTCCGAGCGCATGGGTACGGAGAGCCAGAGCCGGCCCGGGGTATGGCCCACGTGGGCCTCCTCCGTCTCGGCGGAGCTGTAGAGCAGCTCGCCGTCCAGCCGGAGCTCCGCGATGCAGTGCTCCAGGAAGATGCACATTTTTGCCCCGTGACGGACCTTCGCACCGTCGGGGACCGTAAAGCTGTAGCTGACACGGAGGCCCGCATAGTCGGGGATGTGATCCTCTGCCACGGACTCCGGCTGCAGCAAATAGAAGGACTGGGGAGCAAAGGTGTAGCGCTGATTGCCTGGGTTTCCAAAAACCTGCAGCGTCATCGTCAGGCTCAGCAGTCCCAGCAGGACGAGCACGGCCGGGACGATTCGTTCCCGCCAGGATCGTTTTGCGCCCGAAAGGGAAGCGGCCATTGGCGCTTCCGGCCAGCTGCGCCGCGTCCTTGTCTTGCCGTTCATGGCAGCACCCCCGCTTCCGAATATCGTAAATGTGCAATCTGCGTAAGAATCTTCTCCGGGCTCAAGGGCTTGAGGACATAGCCGGAGCAGAACATATTCAAGGCCTCCCCGGCGTATTCCGGATGGCTGGTCAGAAAAATAACGTTGACTCTGGGGTTGCGGTCCATCAGATATCTGGCGAGACTCAGACCGTCGCCGCCCACCAGTTCAATGTCCAGAAAGGCCACGTCCACCCGGCGTTCCGCGGCATATTCCATGGCGTCGGAGGGCCAGCGAAAGGAGGCTACCGTCGCCTCGGGCAGAACCTCCCGCAGAGTCCGGTCGGAATCCTCCAAAAGGATGGGCTCGTCCTCCACCAGGATCACGGTCATTTCACCGCTTCGGTTGAGAGGCGCGTCCATCAGCACGGAAGGATCCACGTCAAAGCGGCTTGCGATTTTTTGGATCAGCTCAATATCCGGGAAGCGGATACCGCGTTCCCAGCGGGAAACAGTTCCCTGGTTCACATACAGATAGTCGGCCAGCTCCTTCTGGGAGACTCTGTATTTGGTTCGGAGCGCGACGAGCAGTTCGCCGAGCGTATTGGAAGCAGCCATTCTCTTCCCCCCGGTCTTTCTTTGATCGCGTAGATGTTTGGCTGCGGCAAACTCGATTTTATTACGGTTTGCAGCAGCCAATGCGCACACCGGTCGTGCAGAGCGTCTCTCCGCACGCTTCCCGACCCCGAGGCGCGGCAGCTCCGTGCCCCCGGGTCGTGAGACCGATGACACCTTCCCCTTGCCGCAGGGGCTTTGACCGCTGACGCGGCTGCAGCACCCCTGCGGGGGAAGGCTTCAGGTTTCTGACGAATCAGTTCAGCTTGATATTGCCGCCGTTCTTGTTCACCCACTCAACCATGATGGGCGTCAGGAGCTTGAGGGCCAGGATCAGAACGAAGATCAGCACAAAGCCGATGATGGCGTTCTTCAGCGCGCCCTTGGCCTTCTCACGGTCCTGGGGCTCCTCGGCCTTGGCGTACTTGACGCCAAGAATGACGCAAAACAGCGAACCGACAGCACCCACGATGAGAAGCATCGGGGTCAGAATGTTGTTGAGCAGTTCCACAATGGGGGCTACAACAGAGTCGAACATGGTTTTTCCTCCTTTTTTCTCGAATTATTTGGGATGGCTTTTGGCAGAGGGCAGGGTAAATCGCCGAAGCAATTCCATATGTACCAATCTTGCCGCAAATTATTGTATCATAAATTGGTGATATTCTTCAAGGGAACGATATGCCGATTTTATGCCGTTTGTGTCGGTTTGATTGCAATAAAATTGGCCCTTTGGTAAAATAAATCCAAATATGACAATAGGGCTATTCTGCGCTTTTATGCCGAAGGGAGGGACTGCGGTGTTCAAAGAGATCAAAAAGCTGTTTGAAGGCGGCGGCAAGAAGAAAAAGGGCTGGGCGCCTCTATATCTTTTGAATCTGCTGATTCTTCTGATCGGCTCTCTGCTTTTGGGCATCCTGATTTGTTTTTTGATTGAGAATATCGGCAATATTGCAAGCGGAGAGCGCTGGGCATTCCGCACGTCCATGTTGCTGGAAATGAGAACCTGGCTGATCGGACTTCTCATCTGCGGTGTATTTACCGCGATTATCGCCCTTAACGGCGGCTTCCGCGGCGTCATGGGAAAGAGCCTGCTGGGCGGCGAAGCAGATAAGAACGTGGTCGAGGGCGCGCTGGAAAACAGCCGCTTCCTCACCGATGAGGAACGGGACAAGTATTTCCCGACGTTCAAATATGACGAGATCGACAAGGTGCAGAAGGACGGCGTCCCGGCCAGAGCCGTGCTGGACAAGAAGGGCAAGCTGGTGGGCAACTTCAAGCCCGGCGTCCATGCCCTGGTCATCGGCGCCACCGGCTCCGGTAAGACCACTACCTTCATCAACCCCATGATCCAATTGCTTGGCGCCACCAACTGCGGCAGCTCCATGATCATGACGGACCCCAAGGGCGAGCTCTTTGACCTGCATTCCGGTTTTCTCAAGAGCCGGGGCTACAACGTGATGGTGCTGGACCTCCGCGACACCTACTCCTCCAGCCGCTGGAACCCGCTGGAGCCTATCTGGGACGCCTATCAGGAGTATGTCAAGGCCGGGCGCGGGATCAAAATGCATCTGGATTCCATGAGCGACTACCCGGATCTGCAGCGAATGAATGGCGAGGCTGCGCCGGGCGAACGCTGGGTGGAATACAACGGCAGGGCCTATCTGGATCTGACCCATTGCCAGGACGACGTCCAGGTGGCCAAGCAGAAGATCTACGATGAAATGTACGAGGACCTGAGCGATCTGATCGGCGGCCTGATCCCCGTTCAGAACGAGAAGGACCCTCTCTGGGAAAAGGGTGCCAGATCCATCGTAATGGCGCTGTGCCTGGCCATGCTGGAGGACAGCGAAAACCCCGAGCTCGGCATGACAAAAGAGAAATTCAATCTCTTCAACGTCAATAAAGCCCTGGGCAACAGCGAAAACGAGTACCAGGCGCTGAAGGATTATTTTGAGGGCAGAAGCAAGCTCTCCCAGGCCTATCAGCTTTCCCGTCAGGTTATGACGGCCCCGGATACCACCCTTGGCTCCTATATGTCCATCACCTTCGATAAGATGAATCTGTTCAACGACCGGGGCCTTTGCGCGCTGACCGCCGCCACGGACATTCATGCCGACCGCTTCGCCTTTGAACCGACGGCCCTCTTCCTCAAGATTCCCGACGAAAAGGACACCCGCCATTCCCTGGCTTCTCTGTTCATCCTCAGCACCTATAAGGCGCTGATCAAGATCGCGACGGGACTTCCCGGCCAGACCCTGCCCCGGAACGTCTATTTCATCATGGACGAGTTCGGCAATATGCCCAAGATCGACAAGTTCGGCCAGATGATCACCGTCGGCCGTTCCAGAAAGATCTGGTTCAACATGGTGGTCCAGTCCTTCGTTCAGCTGACCAACGTCTATGGCAAGGAGGTGGCCGACATCGTCATCGGCAACTGCGGCGTCAAGATGTTCATCGGCTCCAACGACACCGATACCTGTAAAATGTTCTCCGAGATGTGCGGCAACATGACCGTGCGCACCACCTCCACCTCCTCCAATCTGGGGAGCAAATCCGGTGACGTCAGCGTTTCCACGCAGACTCAGGTTCGTCCGCTGATCTACCCCAGCGAGCTGCAGCGGCTGAACAACCAGGAGAGCACCGGCAACAGCATCATCGTGTCCTTCAACTCCTTCCCGCTGAAGACAAAGTATACGCCTTCCTACAAGTGCCCCTACTATCAGTTCGGCCCCATGGATCTCAGCGAGATTCGCAGCAACATCTTCCGTGCCGATGAAGTATACTACGATCTGAAAGAACGCAACAGAATCATTCTCGGCGATTCAGACGATGACGATTCAGACGATCAGCTGTAACGAAAGTATCCGCCAATCGTATAGAAGAAAGGTAGATTACTGTGAACCAATTTAATAAGAATTCCGCGATGAGCTGCGGGGAATATCTGCGGCAGCAGCGCGCCGAGATGGAACGAATTACGGACCTCAGCACGGATTATGCCAGAACAGAGCTCAAGCGGCTGCTGGCAAACATCTACGCGGTCAATTACCAAATGATGTATGAGCGGATTGATCCCCCCGGAACGAACCGCCGTCTGGCCACCAGCGAACCGGTGGACCTGGAGCTTGTGGAGAACATTGCCCGGAGTATGCACGACGGGGCAACGGAGCTGCAGGACATTGTGGACGATCCCTGGAAGCTCAGCGAGGCGATCTACCGGGCCAAACAGGGCAACGGCTTTCAACTGGTGGAAATGGTTAACGTCGCCCATCTGGCGCGGAGCGCCAGGCCGAAGCCGGAGCCTGCAGTCCGGCCGGAACAGACGGCCCCGACGGTTGGGCCGAAATTGTGAGGGGAGGCAGCTATGAAGAATCACAAGACGACGCGAAGCCTTCTTCGAAAACTTTGCCTGCTCCTGCTGGCGGCGCTGTTCTTCTTTGGCGCGGTCAACGTCGGGCCCCGGGCCGAGGCCGCCGAAAAAAGCCTCACTGCGGTCCCGGGCACCTACGTCTGCTGGCGCAGGGGTCTGCCGCCCCAGGACGGCAACTGGCACCGGGCGCTGATTATTGCTGATTTTGGCTTCGGGCTCATCTTTCTGATCCACGGCAACGAGGTGGGTCCAAATCAATATTACGGGAATGGCGCAACCGCCGGCGACAAGCTGGTGATGGATAATCCGGGAGACGATCTGGACCGATTCCCGGAGATCGACCTTTCCAAGGATTCCTTCTTTACCGACTCCTATCTGATGGCCTTGGCCCTGCGCTACAACAGCACGGCCGGCTCCGCCGGAAACGGAAAAGAGCCCCATTTCGGCAACGCGCCTTACTATGAGATCGCCCTGCCCAAGACTGATAAGACCGTAGACAGCATCGGCTTCCGCTACGATCCCGCCACCCAGGTTGACAGCGACGGAGAGCCCCTTTACGGCGCGAAGATCACCAACAATCCGACGCCCTGGTACTTCTGCGGTTACGAGCACGACGACTCCGTGGACAAGGGGAAGTACGTCATCGGCTGTCTGCGCAATCGGAATAATAGCGGCACGAACACCTATCTGACTGCCGGACAGGATCAGTTTCCGCCGAAAACGCACAAGAAATCTTATTCTTGTATCGCAACCCCGAGCATATGGTGGGATACAGTCGAGTTTCATATCTACTACGGCGAGGAAATGATGATTGACGCCGTGGCGGACAACCAGGTCATTGACGACGACGAGATCGTCAACGTCAACGGCAGCAGCTACCTGACCCTGCAGTCCGGAAGCACCCTCACCATAAAGGACGGGGGCATCCTCTCCATCGGCAGCGGCCTGTTCAACGACGGCACCATCCGGGTGGAGAAGGGCGGAACCCTGATCGTCAAGCAGGACGCCTTCATCATGCCCTGGCAGCCGGGAAACGGCAACGGAAATATCATCTGTGACGGCGGCGACGTGATCATCCAGAGCGGCGGCCGCGTGGTCTGCGAGGGCGCCTCCGGCTTCAAGTTCGTCGAGGACGGCAGGACCTGCGGCACCGTCTATAACTACGGCGCCATCGTGACCCAAGCCCTGACCATCCGCGGCAAGGCCAACGCCTTCCATAACGAGGGCGGCGTGATGCTGGGATACAAGGTCAAGCCCGCCGAGGCCCAGGCCTTCCGGGACAGCGCGATCCGCTTTTCCGGCGACAGTGCGATGCTGAACGGCATGACCACCGGCGGCATCAACGTGGATCAGGTGACGGCCGGCGTCATCACCGGAAGACAGGTGAAACGCCCATGAAAAAACACATCATAACACGGAGAATCCCCGCGCTGCTGGCGGCAGTGCTCCTGGGCCTCGGGCTTTGTCTGCCCGCCTCTGCCACAGACGGCGGCGGAGACTTTCAGGGAGACATCGACTATGTCGGCGAGGTCGATCCGGAGACCGGCTTCGGCTACAAGAGCTCCGATCTCAGCGGCAGGATTCCCATTACCGATACCATGCTCTATGACAGCGCCAAGGGAAACTTTGTCTTCCCGATCGGCGCGAACAGCGAGCTTTTGTGCAGCGCCGCCGACGGGATGCTCCTCACCGACGTCGTTACCCTCTCCACCGTCGGCAGCCCGCAGCTGTCGGTGTACCGGAACGGAGAAGCAGTGGACCTGAGCGCTGAGAGCACGTTAAAAGAGCCCGGAGAGTACACGGTTTATCTCGGCTCCTCCACCGGGACCCGCATTTGCGGCTTTACCATCCTTCCGCCGGTTACCAACCTGATCCACGGTTATTCCGTGCCGGAGGGCTTTGCCGTCCGGGAGGTCCTGCACAACGGAGAGCAGCAGGGCTACGACCGCTATTACGCGGATATGGAGACGGAGGGCGAATACGAGGTCAGCAGCCGATGCCTCCAGGCCGACCGGACCTATACGCTGCGTGTGACCATTGACCGCACGCCGCCCGAGCTGGTCCTGAGCGGCAACGTGGGCGAGGACGGACGAGTCCGCGGGCCGGTCACGGTTTCCAACATTGAGGAGGATACGATTCTGACCCTGGAGCGGGACGGCAGGACTGAGAGGCTGACGGCCAGTGATGGGACCGCCACAATCCGGGATACCGGCACTTACCGTCTCGTGGCCTCCGACGCTGCCGGAAACAGCAGCTCGTATCAGTTTACGATTTTGCTCTATCTGGATTCCAGCGCCTTTCTGTTTGTTTTTCTGACGCTGGCAATCATTGCCTCCGTATTCCTCTATGCCCTGCGGAAGCGCAGGAAATTCAAAGTGCGCTGATCGCCTGCCCGTGCCGCGCTTTCACCGCGAAACAGACGTGATCTGCAAGCCGATAACGACGATGATAGGAGCTTCCCGATGGCTGAATCATTCTTGTCGAAGTTACTCTTTACCATACTCAAAATCATCTGCTGGGCCGTCAACCGGCTGACGCAGCTCTTTGAAATCTTCTCCGGCCTGACCAAGGTGAGCTATAATGGAGAGAGAATTTTCCTCTTCGACGTCTTTCTGAACAACACGACAATCAATAATATTTATTGGGGCATGGCGCTGATCGGCATTGTGCTCTGCTTTGGGTTTGCGATTTTTGCCGTTGTACGCAAAATGTTCGACGCGTCGGGGCGGGTTCAGATGTCCATCGGTCAGATCATTACCGAAGGGCTGAAAAGCATTATCCTGATTTTGAGCATGAACATCATTCTGACCGTGACGCTCACGGGTACGGATGTCATCATGCGGCAGGTGAACTATCTGTTTACAAACGCGGATGGCCTGAGCCAGGCGGAATCCATCACCTACACCGACGAACAGTGCGCCGCCATGGGCCGCGCCCTGGGTACCATCGCCAATTATGGCATGAACCCCTCCTTCAACAGCCGCTACAATCTGAACGACTGCTTCAATACCATACGCCCGGATCTGATCTATCTCGAGGACCAGGGCGTGTTCGACTATCATTATCCCCAGAATTCCAACTCCTGGCAGTCCATTTTGCAGGAGGTGGCGGCCTCAGCCGACCTGCGCTACGAGCTCAAGGCGGACGTCTATTACGAAAACGTTGCGAAGTCGCTGCAGCATGCCTTGGACGTGATGCGGACCGACTCCTCCTTCCGCCCCCTGGAGCAGTTCAAGAAGGAGAACACCGCGCTGCTCCAGATCCCGCTGGACCGCATCATCTTCCTCTCCGGCACGCTGGATGCGGCCAACAACAGCTACTATAACGTCAAACCGAGCTTTATGGACGCTCTCCGGTATCCCTACTACTCCGGAGAAAAGTCCCTCTACGACACCGACACTGTCGATTCCATCGACGTCATCAGCAGCGATTTTTCCATCAGCTACGCGCGCTTCGACTACCTCGTGTCCATCGTGCTCGGCGTTGCGATCCTGGTCAATACCTTTTTGATTCTGCTTTCGCTGGTGGCGCGGATGTTCAACATCCTGCTGCTCTACATCATTGCCCCTCCCGTGCTGGCGGTCCGCCCGCTGGACGGCGGCGGCAAGAGCAAGCAATGGACCATCGCCTTTATGATCCAGGCCCTGGGCGTCTTCGGCAACATTATCGTCATGCGGCTGCTGCTGATCTTCGTGCCGGTAATCTTTGACGCCGATCTGATCCTGATCGCGGACAGCCCCGCACTGAACTATTTTGCCAAGGCCGTGATGCTCGTTGCGGCCTACGCCGTGGCAAAGAAGGCCTCCGGTCTCCTCACCGGTATCATCTCCGATTCGGCTGCTATGCAGTCCATGCAAGCCGGCGACATGAGCGACACGGCCAAGAAGGCCATTGGGGCCGCCAAATTCGCCGCCGGCGTTGCAGCCGCCCCCGCGATCAATTATCTCAGCAGACCCTTGCAGGCTTGGCGCAACCTTGGAAAACCAAAGAAAAACGAAGGTTCCGGCGGCTCAAACAATAATTCCGGCGGAAACGCGGGGGAAGCCCTTCCCGGCTCCAATCGCTCCGGCAGCGGAAAGCAGGGGGGCAAGGGCGGCAATCGTCCCGAACTCCCCAAACCGCCCGCGGGAAGAGGGCGCTCCCAAAGTATGCCGAACCCCTCCAAAAAGGGCGGCGGCGAGCTTCCGAATTCCGCGAAGCAAGGCCCCCCCAGAAAGGAAGGCGGCGAGCTTCCGAATCCCATGAAGCAAGGCCCCTCTCAAAAGGAGGACGGCGAGCTTCCGCAGTCTGCAAAGCAAGAGGTTCCCTCCGAGAAGGAGGAAAACGCCCAAGTGAATCGTCCCCGCGGCGGGAGCATGCCGAATCTCTCCCAAAAGGGAGGGGGCGGTGAGCTTCCCCAGTCCGCAAAGCAAGAGCTTCCCTCCGAGAAGGAAGAAAACGCCCAAGTTGATCGTCCCCGCAGCGCAAGCATGTGGAATTCCGCCCAAAAGGAATGGGACGGCGAGCTTCCTCAGTCCGCAAAGCAAAAGGAGCCCTCCGAAAAGGAGGAGAACGTCCCTTTTGACCAACGCGGCCCTGGGAACGGTGTGCCGATGCCTCCTCCCCTTGGAGGACCGGGCGGCTTCTCACAGCAGCAGGACATCGGTACCTTCAGCGGGAAAAGCGGGCCAGACAATCTTCCGGGCCGCTCCCAATTCAACGGGAATGACGGTCCCGGTCAGGGCCAGTCCCACGGCAGCACACAGACGAACAGCATACCCTCCGGTACTTCCCAGTCCGGTCCGAGACAGCGCTCCTACAGCGCGCCGACGAACAGCGCAGCTTCCGGTACTTCCCAGTCCGGTCCGAGACAGCGCTCCTACAGTGCGCCGACGAACAGCGTACCCTCTGGTACAACCCGTCCCGGTCAGGGTCAGTCCTACGGCAGCACGCAGACGAACAGCGTACCCTCCGGTGCAACCCGTCCCGGTCAGGGTCAGTCCTACGGCAGCACGCAGACAAACAGCGTACCCTCCGGTACAACCCGTCCCGGTCAGGGTCAGTCCTACGGCAGCACGCAGACAAACAGCACGCCTTCCGGTACATCCCAACCCGAGCCGAGACAGCGCTCCTATAGCGCGCCGACGAACAGCGTACCCTCCGGTACAACCCGCCCCGGTCAGGGTCAGTCCTACGGCAGCACGCAGACGAACAGCGTACCCTCCGGTACAACCCGTCCCGGTCCGAGCCAGTCCTACGGCAGCACGCAGACGAACAGCGCGCCTTCCGGTACATCCCAACCCGAGCCGAGACAGCGCTCCTATAGC
>JAFYAB010000063.1 GCA_017540945.1 Oscillospiraceae bacterium
CACGTCCTCCACCTTCTCGGTGCGCTTGAACTCCAGGTCGCGGATGTGGACCATGCCGTCCTTGCCGGGGGCCAGCTCCACGAAGGCGCCGATGGGGATGATGCGGACGACCTTGCCGTAGTACAGCTTGCCCACCTCGGGAACAAAGCAGATGTCCTCGATCATGCGCTTGGCGGCCTCGCAGGAGGCGGCGTCGGGGGAGGCGATGTGGATGGTGCCGTCGTCCTCGACGTTGACCTCGGCGCCGGACTCAGCCACGATCTTCTGGATCATGGAGCCGCCCTTGCCGATGACCTCGCGGATCTTGTCCACGTCGATCTTGATGGTGATCATCTTGGGCGCATACTCGCTGACCTCGGGACGAGGCGCGGGGATGCAGGGCAGCATGACCTCGTTGAGGATCTCCAGCCGGGCCTTGCGGCAGCGCTCCAGGGCGTCGGCGATGATCTCCATGGTCAGACCGTCGTTTTTCAGGTCCATCTGGATGGCGGTGATGCCCTCGGTGGTACCGGCCACCTTGAAGTCCATCTCGCCGTGGAAGTCCTCCACGCCCTGGATGTCGGTGAAGGTCCGCCATTCGCCGGTCTCCTGGTCGGAGATCAGGCCGCAGGAGATGCCCGCCACGGGCCGCTTGATGGGCACGCCGGCGTCCATCAGGGCCAGGGTGGAGCCGCAGATGGAGCCCTGGGAGGTGGAGCCGTTGGAGCTCACCACCTCAGAGACCACACGTATGCAGTAGGGGAACTCGTCCACGCTGGGCAGCACGGGCACCAGGGCCTTTTCCGCCAGGGCGCCGTGGCCGATCTCGCGGCGGGAGGTGGAGCGGGCGGCTCTGGCCTCGCCGGTGGAGAAGGCGGGGAAGTTGTAGTGGTGGATATAGCGCTTTTCCGTCTCGGGGAA
This sequence comes from Oscillospiraceae bacterium, assembly GCA_017540945.1. The sequence continues at coordinate 901 of JAFYAB010000063.1, forward strand.
GATGGTGTCCAGCTTCTGGTTGGCGGCCAGGGTGTTCAGGGTGCAGATGGAGAGCACCTGGGTCTGGCCTCTGGTGAAGAGGCCGGAGCCGTGGACCCGGGGCAGAACAGCCACCTGGGCGTCCAGGGGCCGGATCTCGTCCATGCCTCTGCCGTCCACGCGCTTGCCGGCCAGCAGCCACTTCTTGACGACCTTCTTCTGCATCTTGTAGAGGCAGACCTCGATCTGCTCCTCAAAGTCCTCGTATTTCTCGGCGAACTTCTCGGCGAAGTCCAGGCGGGCGGCGGTGAGCCGCTCCTCGCGGATGTTCTTGTCGTCGGTGTCCAGAGCGAACTCGATCTGGTTCATGCCGTATTCGCAGAGCTCGTCCAGCAGCTCGTGGTTGACGGCGGCCTTCTCGAAGCTGAACTTGGGCTTGCCGATGGCGGCCACGATGGTGTTGATGAAGGCCACGATCTTCTTGTTGGTCTCGTGGGCCAGCTCGATGCCCTTGAGCAGAATGTCCTCGGGGCACTCCTTGGCCTCGGTCTCGATCATGACGACCTTCTCGGCGGTGGAGGCGATGGTGCAGAACATCAGGGCCGCGGCCCGCTGCTCGCAGGAGGGGTTCACGATATACTCGCCGTCCAGGTAGGCGACCTCGGTGGTGGCCATGGGGCCGTTCCAGGGCACGGTGGAGCAGGCGGTGGCGATGAAGGCGCCCAGGGAGGCCACGACCTCCACGGGGTTCTCGTGGTCCACGGCCAGGCTGGTGCAGGTGATGACCACGTCGTTGCGGAGCTCGTCGTCAAAGAAGGGGCGCATGGGGCGGTCGATCAGACGCATGGTGAGGATGGCCTTCTCGGAGGGACGGCCCTCCCGGCGGTTGAAGGAGCCGGGGATCCGGCCCACGCCGTACAGACGCTCCTCGAACTCGATGGTCAGGGGGAAGTAGTCCATGCCCGCCTTGGGGATGGGGCTGCAGGTGATGGTGCAGAGCACCACGGTGTCGCCGTAGCGGCAGATGCACTCGGCGTCGGCCAGCTCGGCCACCTTGCCGGTCTCGACGGTAAAGGTGCGGCCGCCGATCTCGGTCTCAAAGATGTGATGGTTGGGGTATTGCTTTCTGGTGATCATTGGAAACCTCCTTGTGGTTTGTTGTCTTGCACGGGAGGTTTTCGCACTTGAAGCTGCCGTCGGAGCATGCAGGGACGAGCAGTGCTCGTCTGCCGATACGCGGAAGCGGATCGAAAGGAGCGGACAAGCGATGCTTGTCCCTACAATCGTGTCCGAAGGCACCTTCAAATACGAAACAGCCTCCCAGGGGGATGTTGCCTTGAAAAACGGGGGCTTCCCGAGCGGGAAACCCCCGTTTCGCAAAACGATTACTTACGGATGCCCAGCTTGGCGATGATGGCGCGGTAGCGGTTGATGTCCTTCTTGGCCAGGTAGTCAAGCAGGGAGCGGCGCTTGCCGACCATCTTGAGCAGGCCGCGGCGGCTGTGGTTGTCGTGGGTGTGGGTCCGCAGGTGCTCGGTGAGCTCCTGGATGCGGGCGGTCAGGATCGCGATCTGGACCTCGGGAGAACCGGTGTCGCCCTCGTGGGTCGCGTTGTCCAGGATGACCTGGGTCTTCTTTTCCTTCTGGATCATGGTTTTACCACCTTTCTGTTATTTCTGCCCTCGGGCTAAGTAGACGGTCGGTGGTGACAGCTCCGCGGGTTGGGCGCAGGTGGCGCACACTGTGCGCCCCTACGGGGCGGGGCTGTCGTTGTCGGTGCGATCCGTCAACTGAGGACCGGGGCTATGGCATTTTGCCAGCCGGTATAGTTTAGCACAAGTTTTGTCAATTGTAAAGCTTTATTTTTGATTTTTTAGAAATGTTTTTTTCTTTTTTGGGGGGCGAAACGATTGATATTGTCTGACTTTTTTGGTATAATTATACAAAACGTCAGTGATAAGGAGGCTTACCAATGAAAACGATCCGCTATACCGTCACGAATCCCACCGGCATCCACGCCCGGCCGGCGGCCTTTTTGGCCCAGACCTGCGTCAACCTGAGCTCCCAGATCACCATCCGCTGCGGCGACAGGACCGCCAACGGCAACAACGCGCTCCAGATCATGGCCCTGAAGGCCAGACAGGGCGACGTGCTGGAGATTACCGCCAACGGCGGCGACGAGGAGGAGGCCCTGAACAAG
>JAFYAB010000064.1 GCA_017540945.1 Oscillospiraceae bacterium
AGATATCGAAGGCGACGACCTTCATGCCGATGGCCTTGGCCATGACGCCCAGGTGCTGACCGATGCGGCCGAAGCCCACGATGCCCAGGGTCTTGCCCTGCAGCTCATAGCCCTTGCCGTAGGCCTTCTTCTCCCACTTGCCCTCGCGCATGGTGTGGCCGGCAACGGAGATGAAGCGGGCGCAGGCGAACATATGGCCCAGAGCCAGCTCAGCCACGGACTGAGAGGAGGCCTTGGGGGTGTTCTTCACGGTGATGCCGTTGGCCTCGGCGTACTTGACGTCGATGTTGTCCACGCCCACGCCGCCGCGGATGATGAGCTTGAGCTTGCCGCCCTTGGCTTCGTCGATGTGGTTGGCGCGGACCTTGGTCTTGGAGCGGACCACCACCGCGTCAAACTCGCGGAGGGCGGCGCCCAGCTGATCGGGCTCGTAGAACTGCTCAACGACCTCGTGGCCCTGCTCCCGCAGAGCGGCCATTGCGGATTTATCCATTCCGTCGGTAACAAGAATTCTCATACGTATTTCCTCCAAATATACACGGTTTGCGGGCGGTCAATGACCGCCCCTACAGTTCTTACTTGTGCTCGGCCTCGAACTTCTTGAGGCACTCGACCAGGGCGACGACGCCGTCCTTGGGCATGGCGTTGTAGATGGAGGCGCGCAGGCCGCCCACGGACTTGTGGCCCTTGAGGTTCTCAAAGCCGGCCTTCTTGGTGTAGGCGATAACCTCGGCGTCCAGATCCTTGTCGCCGGTGACGAAGGGGATGTTCATAAGGGAACGGTCCTCCTTGCGGACGGTGCCCACAAACATCTTGGACTCGTCCAGGAAGTCGTAGAAGACCTTGGCCTTGTCGATGTTGATCTTCTCCATCTCAGCCAGACCGCCGATGGACTTCAGGTACTTGAAGACCTTGCCGCAGACGTAGATGGCCCAGCAGTTGGGGGTGTTGTACATGGAGCCGGCGTCGGCATGGGTCTTGTACATCATGTAGATGGGGGTCTTGGGATCCAGATCCTCGCGGATCAGGTCCTCGCGGATGATGACGATGGCCAGGCCGGCGGGCCCGATGTTCTTCTGCACACCGCCGTAGATCATGCCGTAGTCGGACACGTTGCAGGGCTTGGACAGGAACATGGAGCTCTGGTCGGAGACCAGGATGTGGCCTTTGGTGTTGGGCAGCTTGGGCCAGGTCACGCCGTGGATGGTCTCGTTCTCGCAGATGTAGACGTAGTCGGTATCCTCGGGGATGTCCAGATCGGAGCAGTCGGGAATATAGGAGAAGTTCTTATCCTTGGAGGAAGCGGCAACAATGACTTCACCGTACTTCTTGGCCTCGGCGATGGCCTTCTTGGACCAGGCGCCGGTCTCGATGTAGACGGCCTTGCCGTTCTTCATCAGGTTCATGGGGATCATGGCGAACTGGAGCGTGGCGCCGCCCTGGATAAACAGGACCTTGTAGTTGTCGGGAATGTTCATCAGCTCGCGCAGATCGGCTTCCGCCTCGTCGATGATCTGCTGGAAAACCTTGGAGCGGTGGGACATCTCCATGACGCACATACCGCTGCCGCGGTAGTTCATCATCTCGTCGCGGATCTCCTCCAGAACAGGCTCCGGCATGGTAGCGGGACCGGCGGAGAAGTTGTAAGTGCGGCCGTATTTCATAAGTGATACCTCCTGGTTGCAAATACTTGTTTTGTGAATTTTCCATAAGAGACAGACCGCCTCTTGTACTGTTAATTAGTATACATGACAGGGCGCAAATAATCAACCGCTTTCTGAAAAAAATCTTTATGATATTCTTTCCCGGGACATAAGTTTTGCTTATTTGGCTTGGCCGCCGAATTGTTTACACTTTCTTTCTTGCAAAACAGCCGGAAATGGGTTATACTGAAAACACTCTATATGGAAGTGATCTTATGGCAAGGCTTTCAAGCAAAATCAACCGGTTTTTCTTCAACAATCGGGACAAGGGCGTCCGGAATCTGATGCTCTATATTACCATCGGCAACGTGGCGGTCTGGCTGCTCACCATGCTCAACCAGTCCAATCCCTTCTTCTATGAGCTGTTGTACTTCAGCCCGGAGCGGGTGTTGTCCGGCCAGATCTGGCGTCTGTTTACCTATCCATTCGTCTATCTCTGCGAATCCGGGTCGATCCTCGGTATCATCAGCCTACTGTTCTTCTACTGGTGCGGCAACATTCTGGAGCAATACTGGGGCACCCTGCGCTTCAACGCTTTCTATCTGAGCGGTGTGCTGCTGACAGCTCTGGCCGGGATCGTGATCGCCTTGGCAGCCCGGGCGGAGGGCGCTCTGCTCATCAGTTCCATCCTGGGTGTCGGCTACATCGGTTATGTGAATTTCAGCCTTCTTCTGGCAGTCGCCACGATCCTGCCCAATGAACAGGTACGGATCTGGTTCGTTCTCCCGGTCAAGATGAAGTGGCTGGCCTGGATTGATCTGGGCTTCACTCTGTTCCAGCTGATTCGGGGCTTGATCCAGCTGCTGCAACTCCACGCCAGCTATGTCAGCCTCTATTTGCTGCTCCTGGTTCCCCTGGTGGCCATCGCCAACTATCTGCTTTTCTTCGGCAAGCAGGCCTCCAATATCCTGCCGGATTTCATTCGCTATCATCCCACCCATAAGAGCTGGAAGCGGCAGGTGAAGCAGGCCAACGTCTACGCCGACGCGGGCCTCAGCAGAGGCGGCAGCCGAAGCAGCGGTCAGGCCCGCTTCCGCTGCACCGTCTGCGGCCGCACGGAGCTGACCAATCCCGGCCTGGAGTTCCGCTACTGCTCCAAGTGCGCCGGCTATCGCTGCTACTGCGAGGACCATATTCACAACCACGTCCATATTACGGAGCCGTAGGGGCGGCCGCCCGCCCGGGGCAGACAAGCGGCAAGTAAGAAGTAAAAAAAGCAAGAAGTAACAGGTAATCGCTATGGCACGTTTTTTCGTTGATGAGCTGCCCGCGGAGGGCAGTCTGTACACCCTCACCGGGGAAAACGCGGAGCACGCGAAGGTGCTGCGGCTGCGGCCCGGGGAACCCGTGACGCTCTGCGACGGGCTGGGCATGGACTGCCCCTGCACCGTGACGGAGGGCGGCGCGCTGATTGCCGGAGCTCCCCTGCCCTGTCCGGCGGAGCCTGCGGCAAGGGTCTGCGTTTACATTGCCTTTCCCAAGGCGGACAAGGCGGAGCACGTGATCCAGAAGGCCGTGGAGCTGGGGGCGGCGGAGATCGTTCTCTTTCCCTCCCGCTACTGCGTCTCCCGGCCCGACAGCAAGAGCCTCGGCAAAAAGCTGGAGCGCTGGCAGAAAATCGCCCGCTCCGCCGCCGAACAGAGCCGCCGGGGCGTCATTCCCCCGGTCCGGGCCCTGGACAATTACGCCGAGTCCCTGAAAGAGGCGGCCAAAGCGGACACACCCATTCTTTTTTACGAGAATGAGGAGCGGTTGACGCTCCATGAAGCGCTGGCAGGATCCAATGTAGAGACGAGCATTGTTCGTCCGCGGACAAGCGATGCTTGTCCCTGCATGCAAAAACGAACGGTCTCCGTTTCTCTCGTAACCGGCTCCGAGGGCGGGTTTTCCGCCGAGGAAATCGCCCTGGCCCGGGCCGCCGGGATGAAGATCTGCACCCTGGGGCCGCGCATCCTCCGCTGCGAGACCGCGCCGCTGGCAGGACTCACGGCTGTCATGTACGCGCTGGGAGAGATTTGAACGATACGCCCCTCATCCGTCACGGCTTCGCCGTGCCAGCTTCCCCCGAGGGGGAAGGCAAAAAGGAGTGACTGATATGCAATATAAATTCTACGCCCTGTTATCCAGAATGCGCTACATCACCCGCTGGGGGCTCATGCGGAACTCCTTCCCGGAGAACATCCAGGAGCACAGCCATCAGGTGGCGGTGCTGGCCCACGCCCTGGCCCTGATCCGCCGGGACATTCTGGGCCTGGAGGCAGACCCGGAGCGCTGCGCCACGGCAGCCCTCTACCACGACGCCTCGGAGATCCTGACCGGCGATCTGCCCACGCCCATCAAGTACTACAACCCTGAGATCAAGAAGGCCTACAAGCAGGTGGAGCGGGTCAGCGGAGAAAAGCTGCTGGCGATGCTGCCGGAGCAGCTTCGGGCGGGGATGGCGCCGCTGATCTTTGAGGACGATCCTGTGAGCACCCCCATCGTCAAGGCCGCGGACAAGCTCTCGGCCCACATCAAGTGCATCGAGGAGCTGAAGGCCGGGAACCTGGAGTTTGAATCCGCTGCCCGCCAGACCCGCTCCGCCCTGGAGGACATGGGTCTGCCCGAGCTGGACTGGTTCCTGGAGCACTGTCTGGACAGCTTCGGGAAGAATCTGGACGAATTGGAATGAGTTCCCATACAAAAACGCCGCTCAAAATGAGCGGCGTTTTTGTATGGATGGCAGACCGGCAAGGCCTGTCCCCACAGGCTATTCGTGGAGCTTTTTCACCTCGGCGGCGATTTCCTCCACTTTTTTATCGTTGAGAATGAACTTTTTACGGAACCAGAAGAAGGCGAAGATCAGGCCGATGATGGGGATGACGGTCATGGTCATCCGTAGGCCGGTTTTGGCAGAGGCGGAGACCCCCAGGGACCAGTCCACATGCTTGGCCTCCTCGGTGATGGCCTCGTCGGAGAGCTTGTTGACAGACAAGCAGATGGAGGCAGCCAGGGCGGCAATGCCGGAGGCCAGCTTCACCACGAAGGTCTGCATGGAGAAGATCACGCTCTCGTCCCGGCGGCCGTTCTTCAGCTCGCCGTAGTCCACGGTGTTGGCCAGGAAGACCGTGGTGATGACCGAAAGGATGCCGTTGGCGGAGAAGATGCAGAAGGCGGGAATGAAGAGCACAAAGACGCTGCTCATGTTCGTGAAAGCCAGGCCCAGCAGGACCACATAGCCCAGCACAGCCAGCCCCAGGCAGATGTCGAAGATCTTCCGGTTGGAGAACTTCTTCCGCAGCAGGGGGTAGAAGAGCATCATCGCCAAGATCTGGATCGCGCCGCCAAAGGTATTGAACAGGACGTAGGCGTCGTTCCAGCCCACGGTGCCGAAGTCATATTTGAAAAAGTAAATCACCAGGTTGGAGGTGATGTAGATGGCTGTGTTCACCAGAACAATGGCGATGGTGACGGTCATGGCCTGGTCGTTCTGGATCAAGGCCTTGAACATCTGCTTCACAGAGACGGTCTCCATCGCGGCGGTGGACTTTTCCTTGACGTTCAGGCAGGTCAGACCGATGAAGACAATAAACAGCACGCCCACGATGGCAGCGAAGTACTTGAAGCCCACTACCTCGATCAGCTTCGCACCGGCATTCTCCCCGGCAAACATGGCGCCCAGCCGCGGCACCAGCATCATGGTGAAGACGGTGATGATGGCAGCACCCACGCCTGCGCAGCTGCGGGCGATGGTCGTCAGGTTCTCCCGCTCCTTGCCGCCCTGGGTAAAGGCGGGGATCATGGACCAGTAGGGAATGTCCATCATCGTGTAGGTGACGCCCCAGAGGATGTAGAAAATGGCGGCGTAGGCTGTCAGGCCTTTGGCGTCCATGGCAGGAGGCGCGGCAAACATGAAGTAGAGCACAACGGCGTTGGTGACGGTGCCGATCAGCAGCCAGGGACGGAACCTGCCCCAGCGGGTTTTGGTTTTCGCCACCACGACACCCATGATGGGGTCGTTAAAGGCGTCGAATACCCGGGCGACCAGCAGAATGACGCCCATGATCCAAGCCTCTACCCCCAGGAGGTCCTGGAAATAATAGAGCACATAGCTGGCCGAGAGCATATAGACCATATCCTTGCCCACGGCGCCGAGGGCGTAGGAGAGCTTTGATTTGCCGGATAAGCGTTGGTTGTCCATATTGTGTCCTTTCCGCGCCGCAGGGGACGGAAGACCCGTCCCCTGCGGCGGCAATCGCTTTTGATTCTGTCATTCTGAGCGAAGCAAAGAATCCGTTCCCCTGCAGGAAATGAAAAACGGGGGACTCTGTCGTCGAAGCGACCCCTCCACCGGCCTTGCAGCCGGTCCTCCTCCCCTGCAAGCAGGGGAGGTATTGGCGGGGCGCTACAGGCGGAGCTCGATGGATTTTTCCGCGCCGTTGAGTTCGTAGCGGACAATGACGGTGCGAAGCTTTTTCTCCAGGGAACCGTCTTCCACGGCCAGGACCTTTGCGTTCTGGAGTTCACAGAGGGCCGTGAAGAGCCTGCGCTTCTTCTCGTCATATTTGCCGAAGTCGTCGGAGCCGAAGAGCACGGAGCCGAAGAGGGCGTTAACGATGGCCAGGGTGTGCTTCTGCTCGTCGGAAAGCGTGGTGTTCTCCTCCCGCAGCAGGAAGACGTCCGGGTCGTTCCGGAAGGCGCGGCCATCCAGCTGGCGGCGGTAAAGGGTATTGCGCTGGGTATGGAGGGTGGAGGGCCGCTCGTTGTGCATCAGCCGCATGAAGGGCTTGTCGTCATAGTCCAGGGTCATATCCGGCCCCACGCGGCAATATTCCACCCGGCCGAAGGCGGAGGCCAGGGGCACGCCGCAGCCCAGGATCTGGGCGTCGCCGCAGACCTCCCGGAGGAAGTCCATGCTGTCCGCCATGATCTCCCCGCGGGTCTTGTCGGGCCGGGAGCTCATGCAGGCGGCGTAGAGGAAGTCCAGCTTGAAGAGGGTGACGCCCATGTCCTTATAGCGCTGGACGCTCTGACGGATGTAGTCCCGGACCTCGGCGTTGTAGGGATCCAGGGCGTAGTGGCCGGACCAGTTGCAGCCGGTAAAGACCCGCTCCCGATCCCGATACTGGAACCAGTCGGGATGCTCCAGGTAGACGGCGGAGTTCTTTTCGGCCACGAAGGGCGCCAGCCAAATGCCCGCCTGATAGCCTTCGTCTTTGATCTTTTGAATGATGGGCTCCAGGCCGTTGGGGAACTTCTTCTCATCCACCGTGAGCCAGTCGCCCACAAAGGGCTCGAAGCCGTCGTCGATCTGGAAGATGTGGGGCTTGACCGGCAGGCTCTTCAGTCCCTCCAGATCCCGGAGGATCTGATCCTCGGAAATGTTCTGATAGCAGTTGTACCAGCTGGTATAGCCGATCTTGGGCTGCGCCGGAAGGGCCCGGACGCCCATGGCGTCGAACCAGGCGTCGAAGACAGCGTCCTCGTCGCCTTCGACGCAGAGCATGTCCAGTCCCAGGTAGGACTCCTCCGGCTGCAGATAGCGGTGATGGCAGTCCTTCTTGCAGGTCACGATGCCCGCTTTGCTGTTGATGATGATTCGGGTGAAGCCCGTGTCCTCCGCCAGGGAGGCCAGGAGGCGGAACTGCTTGTCCCGGCGGACGTAGGCGTAGGTATAGCCCTTTTTGTAACCCTGCCGCAGATCCTTCCGATAGACCGGGTCGGCAAAGTAGCCGTCTCCGTACCGGGACAGGCCGTATTTCCGGTCCAGCGCCTTGGGCACATACCGCATGGCTTTGTCAAACTGTTTCCGGGTGCGCTCGGGGCTGTAGGTCCAGCTTTGATAGCCATTGAGGAAGAAGGCGTCGGCCCCGGTGAAGTCCATGGAAAAGACCGCGCTGACCTCCTCCAGCTCCACGGGCTCCCGGCCCGGGTTGCGGAGGGTCAGGGTATAGCGTCCGTCTTCCCAGCGCTCCGAAGCGTCCAGGGCGCCGGTGGCCTTGACGGTGTTGTGCAGAAGCTCCATGTTACTTCTCCTTCTTGCTCTCGATCGTCTTCATGATCTTCTTTTCGTTGTAGAGCCCGAGGATCAGAGCGCCGACGGTGCAGAAGCAGACGGCCACGATCGCAACGATGCGCAGACCCAGGGCGGAGGCGGTGATCTCATTGGAGTTGGTGGCCTGGGTGGTGCCGATGATGGCCAGGGAGGTGAAGACCAGCATGGCCAGGGCCTGGCCCCACTTCATGGCAAAGGTGCGGGCGGCGAAGAACATACCCTCTCGGTTCTCCCCGGTGACGATGCCGTCGGCCTCGGCCACGTCCGCCACGATGGCCTGGGGAATGATGCCCAGCAGGGCCATGGGGAAGGCGGCGATGATGCAGATCGCAACGCCCCAGATCATATTATTGGGCAGCTGGACCGCGCCGATCAGGGCGGTGATCAGATAGGCCAGGGCCAGGCCCAGGAAGCCGAGGATAACCATCTTCTTCTTGCCGTGCTTGCGGACAAAGCCGTTGACGAAGGGATAGAAGCAGGCGGAGAGCACCGTCATGCCGCCCATGAACACCATGGTCATGCTCTCGTCCAGCCCCATAGAGACCTTGACAAAGAAGGGCAGGCCGGTCTGGAAGAGGGTCAGGCCGACCCAGTACATAATGTCAGAGGCGGCGAAGACCCGGAACTCCCGGTTCCGGAAGGTGGCGGCCAGGGACTTGAAGACGGAGGAGTTGGAGGGCTTGGTGTCCACGAATTCCTTCTCATTCAGCAGGAAGGTGGGCAGCAGCATGCAGACGCAGGCGACCACAGCCAGAACGATGAAGCAGATCCGGTAGCTCCAGTTGAAGCCCACGGCGCCCCGCAGCATCCCCGCGAAAACGAAGGGGGTGTAAGCCAGCATGGTGCCGGCAAAGAAGGTCAGGGAAATGGCGGTGGAAATAAACATGCGGTCGTCCTGGGTCTTGCCGAACTCGGAGATCAGGGCGGTGTAGGGGGTGCAGTACATGGTCATAAACAGGTAGAACAACACCACGAAAACGGAAATCCACAGGACGTTGATGCCGCTGATGTCGTTCACCGGCGCGCAGAACAGCAGCACCGTCACAATGGACAGGGGGATGGCAGCCTTCTGCATAAAGGGAATGCGGCGGCCGCGAGGATTCTTGCTGCGGTCGGACAGGTTGGCGATCAGCGGATCAGTGATGGCGTCAAAGACCCGGCTCAGGGCCGTGATCAGGCCCAGAATCGTCAGGAAGCCCAGAATCACCAGACCGGGCTGAATGAACTGCTTCGCGCCGGCGTCGATATCGCCTTGCGTGGGCAGATAGAAGGTGACGAACCAAGCGCCGATGATGCCGCTGAGGATGGACCAACCCAGCTGGCCGACGGCGAAGATGATCATTTGCTTTTTGGTCAGTCGTTTCATGAATTCTTCTCTCCTTTATGAAAATACACACTTGACAAAAGGCTCGTTGGATGATAGCCTAAAATCAGCACCTATACTATACTTTAATTTGTATAAATTGTCAATCACATTGTCGATCACGATTCCTACAGGAGGCGCACATGTTAGAAAAATCCAGAGAGATTTTCGGCAACCGGATGTCCGAAAAGGACGTCGTCAAGGCTGAAAAGACCCAAAAGAAGTTTTTGAAGAAGTACGGAGACGACAGTGCCAGGGATTATCGCTTCGCCCTGCGGGACAACCCGGTGCTGGCGGAGCTGGGGACAAAGGAGCTGGTCTTCGGCGAAGGCGCGGCCTTCTCCGATAAGTCCCTGATCGTGGGCAACATCCGCATGGGTTTCGGCCACTATCGGATCTCTATGGCCATGGCCTCCTGCGCCAGAGCTCTGGGCTATGAGCCCGTTTGGGTGGACCTGAACTCCTTCACGGAATCCACCTGCACCAAGATCATCTCCGGCCAGAACGAGCTCTACTCCATGGGCTCCCGGCTGAGCCAGAAATCCAAGCTCTTCAACAAGCTCTACTGGGAGCCTCTGAACTCCGAGGGCTTCCGCAAGCTGAGTTACAACTGCTCCGACCAGGCCAGCGCCGAGCTGATGGCGAAGCTGCTGCAGAACCTGCCCAAGGATCTGCCCTATGTGGCCACCCATGTCTGGCCCGCCCAGGCGGCCATCCACGCGGGCTTCTCCAAGGTGGTCAACGCCATCCCCGACAACTGGCCCATGGCCCTCCACCTGGCTGAGGGCGCCACCCACACCATTCAGACCTACTCCGCCTGGCTGGGCTACAAGGCCCTGCGGGGCATGGACAAGAAGCGCAGTCTCAAGCCCATGCCCGCCGGCGACATCATCTACACCGGCCACTACGTCGACCACGAGCTGGTGGCGAATCTGGAATCCGACACCGCCTTCCGGGCGGACCGGGTCAAAAACGGCAAGGCCAAGCGTTATCTGCTCACCGTGGGGGGCGCCGGCGCCCAGCAGGCCCTCTTCGCCGACATCATCAAGGCCCTGCTGCCGGATATTCAGGCCGGGAAGGCCGCGCTCTTCATCAACGTGGGCGACCACAAGAACGTCTGGGAGAGCCTGAAAAAATCCGTACCTGAGCTGGAACAGGCCAAGGTCTTCCTGAACGCCTACGACAAGGCCAAGGCCTACGCCGAATCCGCCGTCAGCGGCGAGGTCAAGGGCATCGTGGGCTTCTGCCACGAGGACATTTTCGCCGCGGTCTACATCACCAATCTGCTGATGCGGGCCAGCGACGTGCTGGTGACCAAGCCCTCTGAGCTGGCCTTCTATCCCATTCCCAAGCTCTTCATCCAGCACGTGGGCGGCCATGAGATCTGGGGCGCCATCCACTCCGCCGAGCTCGGCGACGGCACCTACGAGGTAGCCCCTGGCCGGGAGACCACCGACATGATCCGTCTGCTCCAGGAGGAGCCCGAGATCCTGCTGAAAATGAACGACTGCATCCTCAGGAACAAGGCCGCCGGACTCTACAACGGCGCCTACGAGGTGGTCAAGCTGGCGGCGGCAAAATAAACCGCCGGGCCCTGCGCTTTTTCGGAACCCTTCCCGACGCCGCGGCGTCGGGAAGGGTTCCGTTTTTGGAGCGCCGGGACAGGATCAATTTTTGCTATTGAAATAGCGGGCAGGATGTGTTATAATATCTTGAACTTTGGCCGAAAACCATTTGGGAGTACATGTAAGATGCATACAAATATAAAAAATAATCTGCAGAACGCCAAGGAAAGCGTGAAGGACAATCTCCACAACGCGAAACAGAACGTCCGGGAAGGCGTCAAGGAAAACCTGCAAAAATCCAGAGAAAACCTCCAAGCCGCCCGCGCCAAGGTGGTGGCCGCCCGAAAGTGCGAGAATATCAACGACCCCATCGACACCCACATCGTGGACTATGTGGCGATGGTCTTCTCCAAGCTCTTTATCGCCCTGCATATCATTCCCAACGTCGTCACCATGCTCTCCGGACTCTCCGGCGTGGCGGGAGGCGTGATCCTGGCTCTGGACCGGGGGCTGGGCATGGATCTGCTGGGCGTGCTGCTGGTCTTCCTCTCCGCGGTCTTTGACGCCAGCGACGGCCAGGTGGCCCGGCTCACCAAGCATTACAGCCGTCTGGGCCGAATGCTGGACGGCATGGCTGACTCCATGGTCTATATCTCTCTGTTTGTCGCCTGCGTAGTCCGGCTCTGGGACCGTCCCTTCCTGGGAGGAGACCCTCTCCCCCACTGGCTGCTGATCGGCTTCGCGCTGGTGACCTTTCTCCTGTACGTTGCCCAATGCCAGCTGCCGGACTACTTCAAAAACCTGCACATGTACATGATCGACAACTCCAAGGGCAACGAGCTGTCCCGGGCCGCTCACATCAAGGCGGAAATGGCCCAGGCAAAGGGCTTTTCCCGCTTCTCCCTGCTGTGCTACTGGCTCTACACCAGCGCCCAGGAGCGCCGGGCTCCCAAGACCCGGAAGCTGCTGGACGCCATTGAGCTGAAGGGCAAGTCCGACGCCCTCAGCGACACCTTCTATGCCGTGAGCCGGAAGCTGGTAAAGCTGACGAATCTGCTGACCTTCAACCTGCGGACCATCGTGCTGCTGAGCTGTATGCTGCTCCATCTGGAGCTGGTGGGGATGCTCTTCGTCCTCGTGGTGCTGGAGCCCATCCGGGTCGTCCTGCTGCTTCGCTATGAGAAGCTGAGCAAAAGCCTGATGCCGTTGGTGTGACGCTCCGACGGAAGGGCGGGCAAGCGCGGCTTATCCGCCCAGAAACAACGGAGGATCGCGATGGGAACCGAGCTGGAATGGAAATATGAACTGCCCCGGGAGCTTCCGATGGAGGAGATCCTGGCCTGGGAGGACGTTCGGAGCCAGATGCTCGAGACGCCCCGGATCTGTCATATGCAGACCGTCTACTACGACACGCCGGAGCGCCGCCTGAGCGGCCGTCTGATCACGCTCCGGCGCAGGCTGGAAAACGAGCGTTCCGTGGTCTGCTGCAAGGCTCCGATCCCCGGCGCCGAAAACAGCCGCCTCCGGGGCGAATGGGAGCTGGAGGCCGACGATCCCATCGCCGCCCTGCCCCGGCTGATCGTCCTGGGCGCTCCCCCGGAGCTGGCGGAGGCCGAAGGCCTGGCCCCCGTCTGCGGGGCCGAGTTCCGCCGTCTGGCTCTGCTGCTGGGGTTTGACGACGGCAGCGCCGCCGAGCTGGCCCTGGACCAGGGGAAGCTCCTCGGCTCCGGACGTTCCCTCCCCTTTCGGGAGCTGGAGCTGGAGCTGAAGCAGGGCGCCCCCGCCGCGCCCCTGGCCTTTTGCCGCCGACTTCAGGCGCGTTTCGATCTTAAGCCCCAGGAAAAGAGCAAATACGCCCGGGCAAAAGAACTCTGAAAAACAAGGAGCGGACAGGCGCTGCCCGTCCCCTCCCCATAGAGACGATACAATGAACCGAATTCTCAAGCTTTTCGACCGGCTGATCCCGCCCTATGCGCGGCTCTGCGCGCTGGCGCTGATCGCCATGGATATTTTTGTATATTACCTCCCCAAGGCCCTGGACGTCCACCGGACCCTGCACCCCATTTCCACCGTTCTGGACGACGCTCTGCCCCTTGTCCCGGCCTTTGTCCTCATCTACGTGCTGGCCTATCTCCAGTGGTTCGCGGCCTCCATCGTCATCCTGCGGGACAGCCGGGAGCGCTGCTTCCGCTTTACCTCCGCCATCATCACCGCCATGCTTCTGGCCATGGCGGTCATGCTGATCTGGCCCACCGTCATGGTCCGTCCGGAAGTAGCGCCTCGGGGGTTCTTCACCCGGCTTTTGGCCTCGATCTATCGCATCGACGAGCCCAGCCACGTTTTCCCTTCCATGCACTGTCTGTTCAGCTGGTTCTGCTTCCGGGGTTCTCTGGGGCTCAAGAGAATGCCCCGCTGGTACGGCTGGGCCCAGGGCGCCTTCACCCTGCTGGTCTTCCTCTCCGTGGTCCTGGTCAAGCAGCACGTTTGGCCGGACATCTTCGGCGGGATCGCCGTCGCGGAGCTGGGGATCGCCCTCAGCCGGAGCCTGCGTACGGAGCGGCTGATCGAACGGCTATGCAAGCGAACCAGCTGCGCCTGATCCGCACGATCTTTTATCCCCAAGGAGTCATCCATGAAAACGAAACCTGATAAGCCCGCGGGCAGCGGAAAGCGCGTTCTCTGGTCCCTGCTGTTTGTGGTGATCGCGGCGCTCTCCGTCTGGACGGTCACGAGCCAGGCCAAGGGCTTTTCTCCCAAGCACTTTATGGAGTACCTGGACAACAACAACCCCTGGTGGCTGGCGGCGGCCTTCCTGGCGATGCTGGCCTACATCGGCTTCGACGCCCTGATGGTGGGCGTGCTGCTCAAGGGCTTCGGCTATCCCAGGAGCTTTCCGAAGTGCGTTTCCTATGCCGCGGCGGACCTCTACTTCTCCGCCATCACCCCCTCTGCCACCGGCGGCCAGCCCATGGAGGCCTACTTCATGGTGAAGGACAGGGTCCCGGCCATCATCTCCACCGTAGTGATGCTGACCTACCTGCTGCTCTACACCCTGTCCATCATCATCATCGGCCTTGTCTGTCTGGTGCTGGTGCCCAGCTCCTTCCTGGCCTTTGGCACCGTTGGCCGGATCTTCATCGCCGCAGGCGCGGTGATTCAGCTCTCCCTGGCCTTCCTCTACGCCCTGCTGCTCTGGAACAAGAACCTTCTGCGGAAGATCCTGTGCTGGGGCCTGCGGGTTTTGACCAGGCTCCGTCTGATCCGCAATCCGGAAAAGCGGAAGGAAAAGCTGGAAGCCACCATGGATCAATACGCGCAGGCTACGACCATGCTGAAGGGCAAGCGCCGTCTGCTGCTGAAGACCCTGCTGCTGAACCTGGCCCACCGTTCCAGCCAGATCCTGGTGACCGTTTTCTGCTTCCTGGCAGGCGGCGGTTCTCTGCGGCTGGCCCCCAAGCTCTTTGCCATGCAGTCCAACGTGGTGATCGGCGCCTACTGCATTCCCATCCCCGGCTCAATGGGCATCACGGACCTGCTGATGGTGGACGGCTTCTCCTCCCTCATGTCTGAGTCTCAGGCCGCCAATCTGGAGCTCCTGGCCCGGGCCACCTCCTTCTATATTTGCATCCTGCTCTGCGGCCTGATCGTGCTTGTGAAGTACGCGATGATGCGGCTGCGGAAAGAGCATCTGTAAGAGATCGGAGATCGAAACGGACATTACAATCGGTATCTCGTTCCAAATCGCCCTGCGTTCAACGTCGCAGGGCGATTTCTTTGTCGTTTTTCGGTTTTTTATTCGTATTTTTGTTCCAATTCTCAATTTAATGCTTGCATTTTTGAACATTTATGCTATAATGTGGAACGGGAAACGGCATTACGGTCGGAAAGGAGATTTCTATGGAACTCACAAGAAAGCAATTCGATATTCTGGCAGCTCTGGCGGAAGCCAAAGCGCCTATGAAGCAGCGGGCCCTGGAAAAAGCCACCGGCTATTCCCTAGGCACCATCAACCGCACGGTCAAGGAGCTGGCGGAGCTGGGCTTTGCCGCCGAGGGCGCCATCACCAACAGCGGCCTCACCGCTCTGGAGCCCTACCGGGCCAAGCGGGTGGTGTTCATTGCCGCCGGCTTCGGCACCCGCCTGGTCCCCATCACCTTCAACACGCCCAAGCCCCTGGTCCGGGTCCACGGCGTGCGGATCATCGACCGGCTGATCGACGCCTGCCTCCAGGCCGGGATCAACGAGATCTATGTGGTCCGCGGCTATCTGGCGGAGCTCTTCGACCAGCTTCTCTACAAGTATCCCATGATCAAGTTCCTGGAGAACCCGGTCTACAATGAGGCCAACAACATCAGCTCCTCCCTGGTGGCCCGGTACATGCTCTCCAACGCCTACGTCTTCGAGGCGGACCTGCTGATCAACAACCCAAAAATCATCCGCAAGTACCACTACACCTCCGATTTCCTGGCCATCAAGAAGCAGCGCACCGACGACTGGTGCTTCCGGGTCAAGGACGGCATCATTGTGGAGGAGAAGGTCGGCGGCGAGGGCGAGGACATCTGGCAGATGGTGGGCATCTCCTACTGGAACGAGATCGACGGCCACAAGCTGAGTCAGGACATCGCCGACGTCTACGCCTCCCCCGGCGGCAAGGAGCGCTACTGGGAGCAGGTCCCCCTGGTCTACCGCAAGGAGCACTATGCGGTAGAGGTCCGGGAGTGCTTTGAGGAGGATATCGTGGAGATCGACACCTTCAAGGAGCTCAAAGCCATCGACAAGACCTACGACGTTTGAGCAGCACCGAACGCAGGGCGCACACTGTGCGTCGCTGCAGCAATCCGATATCAATGAAAGGAAACAGAACAAATGAGTAAAAAACCTGTCAAACAGACTGCCCCCGAGGGCTCCCTGCAGCGGCAGCTCTCCCCCATGCACGTCTGGGCCATCGCCTTCGGCTGCGTCATCGGCTGGGGCTCCTTCATCAACCCGGGCAAGAAATTCCTGGCAAACTCCGGCGTGGCCGGCACCGCCATCGCCATGATCCTCGGCGCCATCGTCATGATCATCATCGCCTTCTCCTACGCCTACATGGTGCCCAAGTATCCCAAGGCCGGCGGCGAGTTCACCTTCACCAAGAACTGCTTCGGCAAGACCCTGGCCTTTATCTGCGGCTGGTTCCTGGTGGCTGCCTACCTCACCAACGTCCCCATGAACAGCACCGCCATCGCCCTGATCATCGACGGCCTCACCGGCCACAAGGGCATTTTGAACTTCGGCTTCCACTACACCCTGGCGGGAACCGACATCTATCTGGGACAGATGCTGCCCGCCATGTTTATCCTGATCCTTTTTGGCTGGCTGAACATCATCGGCGTCAAGAAGGCCGGCTTCGTCCAGACCATCCTGGCCTCCCTGCTGGTGCTCTGCGTCTTCGTGCTCTTCATTGCCGCCCTGGTCAGCGCAAAGGCCAAGAACATCAATATGGCCCCCGTCTGGGGCTTTGATAAGGCCGCCGCCATGGCCGCCAACGCCACCACCTCGGAGATCGGGGAGTTCGCCCACAAGGGCAGCTCCGGCATCCTCAGCGCCATTCTGGCCACCTTCGCCATCGCCCCCTGGGCCTATGTGGGCTTCGACGCCATTCCCCAGGCCGCCGAGGAGTTCAACTTCTCCTTCAAGAAGGTCAGCTTCATTATGATGATCGCCATCGTCTTCGGCTGCTTCGTCTACACCTCCAACAACACCGTGGCCGCCGCCGCCCTGGCCAACTGGCCCGATCGGGTCATGGCCGGCGAATGGGTGGTCCTGGTGGCCGCCGAGGAGCTGCTGGGCACCTTCGGCAAGGTGCTGGTGGGCGTGGGCGTCTCCTGCGCCGTGCTCTCCGGCATCATGGGCTTCTACCTGGCCTCCTCCCGTCTGATGTACTCCATGTCCCGGGACGGCTATCTGCCCAAGTGGTTCGGCAAGGTGGACCGCCGCTACGGCACCCCCAAGAACGCCATGATCTTCTGCATCGCCGTCAGCCTCTCCGGCCCCATCCTGGGCCGTGAAGCTCTGGGCTGGTTTGTGGACATGTGCGCCATCGGCGCCTCCATCGGCTACTTCTTCACCGCCGCCGCCACCCTGATCACCACCAAGCGGGACGGGGACGGCTCCCGCTTCCTGAAGGTGATGGCCGCCGTGGGCGTGGCCTTCTCCGTGATCTTCATGATCCTCCAGCTCATCCCCATCCCGGGCCTCAACGGGGTCCATTTCGGCAAGGAGAGCTACATCATGCTGATCGTCTGGATCGCCATGGGCGCCGCCTTCTATGCCATGCAGCATAAGTTCTTCTCCGATAAGGACTGATCATGTTTAGCGTCACCGTTCTTTCCGTCGGAAAACTGAAAGAAAAATTCTTTGTTCAGGCCGTGGAGGAATATGCCAAGCGTCTGTCCGCCTACTGCAGGCTCCAGCTGATCGAGCTGCCGGAGCAGCGGCTGCCGGAAAATCCCTCCCCCGCCGAGATCGCGGAGGGGCTGGCCCGGGAGGGCCGGCTCATCCGGGACAAGCTCCCCAAGGGGGCCTGGTTTTGCGTCCTGACCCCCGAGGGGAAAAAGCTCAGCTCCGAGGGCTTCGCCGAAGCCCTGGCCGCCGTCAAGAGCGGCGGCCGCTCTGCAGCCTGCTTTCTGCTGGGCTCCAGCTTCGGCATCGCCCCTGAGATCAAGGCTCTGGCGGACCTGAAGCTCTCCTTTTCCGATATGACCTTCCCCCACCATCTGGCGCGGGTCATGCTGCTGGAGCAGCTGTACCGGGCCGAGTCGATCCAGGCCGGGAGCCGGTATCATAAATAGTTAAAATTTCGCTGGGCGAAAGATATGATTGCTGCGCAAGTTATGATTGTTCTGCGCACAGGTTATGATTGCTGCGCAAGTTTTTCCTCACAGGTTTTATAGGGGGCGGCTCCTTCGACGCCCCGTTTCCAAGCTTCGATACGCTGGAACGGGTTGTCGCAGGCGCCGCCCCCTACGCCTATACTGCCGCAGCCACTATCATTTTGTCAGGGCAATCATAACTCTGCCGCAGGGCAAATCTTAACTCAGACCGTGCCCGTCACCGTCAGCACCGCCTCGCCCGGAGTGACGATCCAGTCGCCGTCGGAGGCGGTCTGGGCATAGGTGGCGGCGGGGACGGTGATGCGGCCGGGAACGGTATCGAACTGACCGTTCGCCTCGCTGTAGCTGTAGTCCGTGGTCAGGGCCAGGGGCTGACCGTCCAGGCTGACGCTGAGATTCTTCAGGACCGGATCAAAGAGGTCTGAGATCGTCACGTTCGCGTCGGCTCCGGCGGCCTCGTTGCCGCTGTTCTGGATGGTGAAGCTGTAGGTCAGCTGGCCGTTGGGCGCCACGGTGGCGGGAGACAGGCTCTTGACCACCGAGAGCTCCGCCCCGGTCTCCACGCTCACGGTAGCCTGGGCCGTCAGCGGGGCGGTCAGGCCGGTTCCGGAGAGGGTGGCCGTATTGGTGATCTGGCTGCCCGCCAGCAGCGGAGCCGCCGCAGTGACCTCCGTCTCATAGACCAGCATGGCGTTGCCGCCTGCGGGCACGGAGAGGCCGGAGATTACCAGCGGGCCGCCGGGCGTGACGGCGGGCGCCGGCTGGGGCACGCCGTTGATAAAATAGCGGACCGAGTCCGGCACATAGGCCAGCGGCCAGGCCGTGCCGGTCCCCGCCTCGTAGCCCCCCAGATCGTCCGTCAGGCTCAGGCCCTCGTAGGTGACGCTGCCGTCGTTCACCACGGAGATCACATAGGAGAGGGTGTCCCCGGGGGCGTACTGGTCCTCTCCGGCGGTCTTGGTCAGGCTCAGGGGCGAGATCATCTGCCCCGTGACGGTGTTGGAGCTCACGCTGACGCCGTTGTAGCGCAGCGTGGCCTGGTTGGTAAAGCTTGCCATGGAATTACCTCCTTCGCACGGGTTGCCCGTGCGCTCTATTCTATGCAGGAGGCGACACGCTTCGACACAAAAATATTTTTTCAAAACCACTTGACAAGGGCCCGGGTTGTGGTATAATAATTGCACAATTTCATATTGCTCTTGAGGGAGTAGTACCGCGGCCGGGTGCCGCGGAGGCGGTATCGTCAGCACGCGGGGTTCCCCGCCGGACCGCCTTGAAACGCGAGACTCATGTTCAGGCCGTTGCCTGTGCATGGGTCATTTTCTTTATCATCGGCAAATCGTAGGGGCGGCACTCTGTTGTCCGCCCGCCCCACGCTTTTTCCGCGTGGAAAAGAAAGGAGTATCGTCATGGAAAAGAAACTGCACAAGTCCGCAAGCAATCGCATGCTCGCCGGTGTCTGCGGCGGCGTCGCCGAATACCTGAGCGTGGATCCCACCGTGGTCCGCGTGGTCTGGGCCATCGCCTCCGCCTTTGCCGGAGCGGGCGTCGTTGCCTACATCGCCTGCGCCATCATCATGCCGGAGGCTTAACGCCACCGGCCCCGTCCGACACCTGCAGAGACGGCGCCCTGCCGTCCGCTCGTTGTCACGCGGGCTCCGCGTGACAGAAAGGAAGAATGACAATGACCAAACTCATGATTGCCGCCGTGCTTCTCTTTGCCGGCATCGCCCTTCACATCATGCTGAATGCCAAGGGTAAGAAAGCCCTGGCGAACCTGGCCCTGGCCGCCGGCGCGGTGATCTGCGTCTGCGCCGTGGCCCTGTCCTGTGTCCAGACCGTCCCCACCGGCCACACCGGCGTGGTCACCACCTTCGGCCGGGTGGAAAACACCACCCTGGACTCCGGCGTCCACGTTGTCCTGCCCTGGCAGAACGTGGTGAAGATGGACAACCGCGTCCAGAAGCAGACCGCGGAGCTGCCCTGCTTCTCCTCCGACATCCAGGAGGTCAACCTGACCTACACCATCAACTACCAGATCAAGAAGTCTGACGCCCAGAACATCTACCGCACCATCGGCGTGGACTACTACCACACCGTGATCCAGCCCTGCATCACCGAGTCCGTCAAGGTGGTCACAGCCCGCTACACCGCCGAGCAGCTGGTGGGCAAGCGCAACGAGCTCGCCGCCGCCATCGAAACCGACCTGGCCGACAAGCTGCTGAGCTACAACATCGAGCTGGTCTCCACCTCCATCGAGAACATGGACTTCACCAACGCCTTTACCGACGCCGTGGAGGCCAAGCAGGTGGCCCAGCAGAACAAGCTCCGCGCCGAGACCGAGGCGGAGCAGAAGGTCATCGAGGCCAAGGCCGCCGCGGAGGTCCGCAAGGTCAACGCCGACGCCGCCGCCTACGAGCTGCTGGCCAAGGCGGAGGCGGAGGCCGAGGCCAACCGCAAGATCAGCGAGTCCCTGACCCAGGAGCTCATCAACTACACCTACGCCCAGAGCTGGAACGGCAAGCTGCCCACCGTTATGACCGGCGGCGACAACAGCATGATCCCCGTGCTGGACGTGAACCAGCTGCTGCCCGACGAGACCACCCCCAACGAGGAGTAAAAAAGCCTTCCCCTCCAGGGGAAGGCTTTGGCTGACGACCGAAAGGAGGAACTGACATGGCAAAGCTGGAAACCACACTGACAGGCTCCATTGACCGCTGGGGCGACAAAATCCGGGAGGGCATCCTCCAGGGCAGCGTCTCCGCCTCCCTGGAGGACGAGAGCGCTTTCGAATCCGCAGACGGACAGTGCCAGTGCCGGGTGCTGGTGTTTGAACGCTACAGCATGGCGGGAGGCAACCGTCTCAGCCTCAGCGTCACCCTGTTTCAGGACGCCACCGGGAACATTGACTGCTCCGCCATCAGCTCCGGGGGAAGCCAGGCCGCCTTCTTCAAACTGAACACCTGGGGCGAGGAGAACTTCCTGGATCGCTTCCGGGCTGTCATCGGGCAATAAAAACATTTTTTGGTTATCGGTTTCAGTCAGCAAACACGCCGTAGGGGCGGCTCTTACCCGCAGGGTGAGCCGCCCGGCATTCGAAACGAATGCAATTTGCCGGAGGCAAATCCAGCAAGCGTCCGAAACCAGAGCTGTTCTGAATATTCGACGCGTTCTCAGACTCGAAAGCTGGCTGGATCGCCCTCCGGGCGATTACGGGCGCTCAGTGAGCGCCCCTACAGCGCAAACCGGGCGTAAGCGCGTTTAGCGCCGACAGCCCGGTGGGCTGTCGCGGACAGTCGCGGAGAGCTATGCTCGGAGCGACATGCCATGGCGTAGCCGGCATCATCCGCCTTGCGGCGGATATACCCATAAAGGGCACAGGCGAGCCGCCCCTACGATACAGCGGCTGAGTAAAGCCGATAACCAGAAAACATTTTTGAGACTGGAGGGATCCCCATGAAAGAGTACAAAATGATTGAGTGCAGCAAGCGTGATGCGGAGATGAACATGAACGTCATGGCCGCCCAGGGCTGGGAGCTGGTGAGCGTCACCTACTGGAGCATGTGGGGCATCTGCCTGCTGCTGACCTTTGTGCGGGAGCGCAAGGACATCTGAAAAAAAAACGCTTCGCAGCGCAGGTCTTCCGCCGCGTATCATTTCTTCGTTCCTGGGCAAGCTATGGGCGGAGGGATGCAAAATGTCGAAAAAGAATCGCAAGCCCAGCCCTGAAATTCCCCCGGTGGTGAACGCCCAGGAGATTCCCAACTATGCGATCCCCACCACCGACCTGGAAGAGCTGCTGAACACAGAGCCGGAGGATCCCCAGGGCGAAGACTGCGGCGAGGACTGCCGCGACTAAAGAACTGCCCGGGGCAAAACGGGTGCGCCGCAGCGCGCATCCGTTTTGCCCCGGGTCGTCTTTTTTTCAGTCTCTGGTCAGCTCCGCGGTGACGGCGGAGATCTCGTAGGCGGTGCGGCGCTCGGTCTCGCCGCTCTCCAGCAGCTTGTTGTAGTCCCGGCTTTGGAGGCGGCCCGTGAGGGTGATCCTGGCCCCGGTGCTCAGGGCGGCGATCTTTCTGGCCGTGCGGCCCCAGAAGATGCAGGGCAGATAGTCGGTCCGGCGATAGCTGCGGTTCACCGCCAGCATCCCGTCGCAGATCTCCCGGCCCAGGGGAGTGCGGCGATAGACCGGGTCCCGGCAGAGGGTGCCGGTCAAAGTCACCTGGTCGTCGGGGGCTTCATCGCTGAGCTCCAGCGTCTCGGCGTAGACGGAGATGATCAGATGTCGGCCGGTATCGGTGATCTGGTTGAAGGACCGGACCTGGCCCGTCACCAGGATCCGCTCGCCCCAGGCACAGTCGGCCTCGTTCAGCAGGGCCCAGTCCGCCAGGATCCGCAGCCGGTCCAGGGTCCCGGACAGGCGCTCCACTCCCAGAATGAAGCTGTAGAACCGCCGCCCGTGGTTCTCGTGGGAGAAGACAGGAGCAGTCTCCATGGTTCCGCAGAGCCGGATGTGATTGATGATGTATTCCATTTGTCCACCTCGAATTCCTTTGCTGGAACATCCTATTCGAGGCGGATGGGAGATATGCCCTTAGTTTTCCGGCCTTAGCTGATCCAGAACCCCAATGGCGTTCAGGGCGGGGCGCAGGGCGGTGTAGAGTATGGGCGTCACCACGGCGGCGAAGCCGTTGTTGATGGCGGTGCCGGGAAGCTTGGTCAGCATCACCGCCAGAACGCCCTCCTCCGGGAAGGGATCGGTGAAGAAGCTCTGGACGATCAGCGTTTTGGTCATATACATGGCGATATATGCCAGACCGCCCAGGACGCAGCCCAGGATCACCCGCAGGTGGCCGCTGCGGTCCAGGACGGGGCCTTCCTTCCGCCAGGCTCCCGCGATCAGGCCCACCAGCATCGCCGAAAGGAATTTCGTCACAAAGGTGACCAGCGACATGATCAGGGAATAGCCATGGGTGATGTCAAAGAAAAAGTTGCCGATGCCGGAGGCCAGGCCTCCCAGCCAGGGCCCCAGGATCAGGCCGGCCAGCATATCGCCCACGTTGCTGGGATGGATTTTGGAGCCCAAAAAGGGGAAGGTCAGCAGCAGGGCCAGCGCGTAAATCAGCGCCGCCATCAGCGCGGTGTAGACAATGGCGTGAACAGTGGATCGTTTGGACATGAGAAACACCCCCGGTACGAATTATAAAATGAGAATTAAGAGTTGAGAATTGAGAATTGTTTGTGCTGAAACGGAAACGCTTGACAGATTTTTTCACTTCTGTTATGATAATTCCGGGCTCTGACCCTGTAATTTCGCCCAGTTTTCCGCTATTCCACAGGGTCAACCGCCTTATCGCTTGTTTTGATCCACTTCTTTCTGATCTGTTCCTTTTCTGCTTTTCTCAAACCCATTGACGCCGTACAGGATGCCCGGGATCAGCAGGGCCAGACCCACATAGATCATCGCGATGGGAACGGGCTGCGCGGGGCCGTCTCCCGCAAAAATCCGTCCCGTAACGATCAGCGTGTTTGCAAGGACCAGAAAAAAGATGGATTTTGCGAATTGAATCAGACTTTCGGCTTGTTTCATAACGCTTTCCTTTCCCAATCTTTTTGAGTTTCTCCAAGGAATCGTTTTTCCGCTTTTGATTCCATTATAACACGATCTGGCCCCTTGTAAATGCTCAGTTTCCATGTTTTTTACAGGGTCAGTTTATGGTGTAACCAACGCTGTCATGTGATACTTGTCACCTGTCACCGATCCCGTGAAAGGAGTCCCCATGTTCTCATTTGCTCTGACGCTGGACCCCAAGACCCGCACGCCCATGTACGAGCAGCTCTACCGCGCCCTGGCGGAGGCCATCCGGGGCGGCGCGCTGCGCTCCGGCGAAAAGCTCCCCTCCAAGCGGGCTCTCTGCGCCCTGCTGGGGGTCAGCCGCGCCACGGTGGAGACGGCCTACGATCTGCTTCGGGCCGAAGGCTACGTGGACGCCCGTCCCCGAAGCGGCTACTACGTAGAGGACTATCTGACCACCCCCACTGCAGGGCCAAGCATTGCTTGTCCCTGCACAGGGCAGGCGGCAGTTCCCTGTCCACACGGCTTACACGCAAACAGCAGCACCGAAGACAAGGCGGAAAAGCGTCCCCCGTCCCTGTTTTCCACCTCCGCGGTGGACGTATCCCTGTTCCCCTACGCCTCCTGGGCCAAGCTCTACAAGGAGGTGGTCTACAACTCCCCGGAGCTTTTGCAGCGGGGAGATCCCCGGGGGGAGGCCCCCTTGCGGGAAGCCCTGGCCCGGATGCTGTCGGAATACCGGGGGGTCCGCTGCGCCCCGGAGCAGCTCGTGGTGGGCTCCGGCATGGAGACCCTCATGGGCCAGCTCATCACCCTCTTCGGCCCCGAGGCCGTCTACGCCATGGAGGACCCGGGCTATCCCGCCATGGAGCGGACCCTCCTGGCCCGGGACCGGACGATCCGCCGCGTGCCCATGGACGCCAGCGGCATGGACCCGGAGACCCTGGAGGCCAGCGGGGCCTCCGTCGCCTATCTGACCCCCTCCCATCAGTTCCCCTTGGGGATCACCATGCCCGCCTCCCGCCGGTCCCGGCTGCTGGGCTGGGCGGTGGCGGGGGAACGCTGGATCATTGAGGACGACTACG
The DNA here is from genome assembly GCA_017540945.1 of Oscillospiraceae bacterium. The sequence continues at coordinate 24,201 of JAFYAB010000064.1, forward strand.
ACAGCGAATTCCGCTACGGCGGTCGCCCCATCTCCTCCATGCAGGGCATGGACCGGCACGGGCGGGTGATCTACGCCGGGACCTTCTCCCGGAGCCTGGCCCCGGCCATCCGTCTGGCCTACATGGTGCTGCCCCCTGCCCTGCTGGAGCGCTGGCAGGCCCTCTACGGACGGCAGCAGCCCACCGTGTCCCGCTACGAGCAGACGGTCATGGCCCGCTTCCTGGACGAGGGCTTCTACGCCCGCTATCTGCGGCGGGTGGGCAAGCGCTACGGAGACCGGCGGGCTGCCCTGCTGGAGGCTCTTGCAGACATCGACGGGCTGACGGTTTCCGGGGCCGACGGCGGCATCCACTTTCTGGTGACTTTGCCTCGCTTATCCGAAGCGCAGCTCCTGGAGCTGGCCGCCGCCGCGGGCCTGCCCCTGCGGGGCCTGTCTGAATTCTGCCGCCGGGTCCCGCCCCCCGCCTCCACCCTGGTCTTAGGCTACGGCGGTCTGCCTACGGAGCAGGTGGCTGAGGCAGTGGCAAGGCTGAAGGCCGCGTGGGATCCCCCGACACAGTGAAAAAGCTCTCCCGGCGCCAAAGCGCCGGGAGAGCTTTTTCACAGGAAGCCTTCAATCCAGGGTGAATTATACCTGAATCCCATCCGGGTAACAGCCAAAGCCGCCGTCGGCCACCAGATAACATGTGTCAAAGGGGTAGCTTTTGAGTCGGGCCGTCTGCTCGCTGCCGCCCGGTCCTTGCGCGTTATTGGTCAGGATCTTCTGTTGGCGAAAGATCCGGATCACTGACTGCGGATCATCTCCAGGCAGGTGTCCAGACTGCCCGGATAATCGGGAACGGTCCCGCTGAAGGCGCTGGGCTGCCCCGTGGTGGGGTTGAGGGCGACGTCGGCGGTGAATCGGATAAGCAGGCCGGTGCGGTCGAGCTTGGCGAATACCGGGGTCACACCGATCCCATCGCCGCCGGTGGTGGTTCCGACCAGAGTGGCCCAGCCGGTGGACTTGCAGAAGATGGTGAACTTCTCCGAAGAGGAATACACGCTGCCGCTTACCAGAACCCAGCGCTTCGCGTCGCTGCCTGGCAGGGGCTCGGCGCCGGCCTCCGGCTCAAAAGCCTCCGGGTCGAAGGGAATGCAGCGGTCCAGCTTCAGCTCCGAGACCCAGTCCGGCACATCCGTCAGCTCCGAGACCGGGACCGAATGAAACGCAGAAAAATATGGGGATATCCGCTCGGTGTTCCGGTAAAACAGGCGATATTCCAGCTCGGACGGATCGCCGCCCAGAGGCATGACCAGGTTCCTTTCCCAGTACATGTCGTCGCCTCCGCCGTTGCGGCTGATGTCAAAGATGATGTGCTTCGTGTTCGGGTACTGCTTCAGCGCGTCGGTCAGCACGTTCCTGTCCCGTTCGACGGCGTTGTGATCAAACGTGGAGATCACCAGCAGCAGCGCATCGCAGTCATCATAGTAGCGCAGCTGCACCTCGGGGGCCTTCTCGGTGTAGCGCAGCTGCACCTCGGGGGCCTTCTCGGTCTGCTGCTGCACGTAGTCCGCCGCGACAGGCTGATAGATCTCGTTGAGGGTTGGATCGGTGATGGCATCAAAGTAAGCCGCCATATAGGGGTCATCCGCGATCACCGGGTCAAAGGCTAAGACGCTGTACAGGTACTGATAAAAGCCTGGTTCAATCAAGTTCAGGTGGGCGAAGTTTCCCAGTCTGGCGCAGACCTTGTTGAGGAGCTTGATAAAGTCGCCCAGGTTGTCGGTTTTTGCCGCCACTGCCTCAAAGCTCTCCCGAATCTCCTGCAGGTTGCTGTAGCGCTTCTCCAGGAAGGGCAAATAGGGGTAGTCCGTCTCCAGGATCTCCCAAAACTGCCGATAGTCGGCCAGATAGATGTTTTCCGTTTCCGGCTCCGCGGCGGTTTCCGCGGGCGCCGGAGCTGCCGTGGTCTCGGCCGCGGCGGTGGAGACGGTCTGCGCCTCGGCGGCCTCCGTCGTCCGCGCCGCGGACTCTGCCGGCGGCTGCGGACTGTCTCCGCAGCCGCTCAGCAGAATGCTCCACGATAGCAGCACGGCCAGGGTCAGCGCCAAAAATCGCTTCATGTCCTTCAAAGGGATCCCTCCGTTCCGCCTCGGGGCAGTATTGCGATCAGTCCTTGACGATCTCCTTGAGACCGCCGGCGAGGGCGGCAAGGCCCTGCATATCGCTGGGGATGATGAGCTTGGTGGCCTGGCCGTCGGCGACCTTCTGCATGGCCTCCAGGGACTTCAGCTTGATGACCTGCGCGTTGGGGTTGGCCTCGTTCAAGAGCTTCAGGGAGTCGGCGGTGGCCTTCTGGACCGCCAGGATGGCCTGAGCCTGGCCCTCGGCCTTCAGGATGGCGGCCTGCTTCTCGGCCTCGGCCCGGAGGATGGCGGCCTCCTTCTCGGCGCTGGCCTTCAGGATGGCGGATTCCTTCTGGCCCTCGGCCACCAGAATGGCGGAGTGCTTCTGGCCCTCGGCCTGGAGAATGGCCTGGCGGCGGTCACGCTCGGCCTTCATCTGCTTCTCCATGGAGTTCTGGATGTCGGCGGGAGGCAGGATGTTCTTCAGCTCGACGCGGTTGACCTTGATGCCCCAGGGGTCGGTGGCCTCGTCCAGGATGGCCCGCATCTTGGTGTTGATGACGTCGCGGGAGGTCAGGGTCTGGTCCAGCTCCAGGTCGCCGATGATGTTACGCAGGGTGGTGGCGGTGAGGGTCTCCATGGCGATCATGGGCTGTTCCACGCCGTAGGCGTAGAGCTTGGGGTCGGTGATCTGGAAGTAGACGACGGTGTCGATCTGCATGGTGACGTTATCCTTGGTGATCACGGGCTGGGGGGGATAGTCCAGGACCTGCTCCTTCAGGGTGACCTTCTTGGCGATCCGGTCGATGAAGGGGGTCAGGACGTGGAAGCCGACGCCCCAAACGGCCCGGAAGGCGCCCAGGCGCTCAATGACGTAGGCATGGGACTGCTTGACCACGTGGATGTGCTTGGCAATCACGCCGAGGACGGCCAGAACCACGACCGCAATGATACCGTACTTTAAATAATCCATGAATAATTACCTCCTGAAATGATAATGAGTTGGTGGAATGAATGCTGCTCACAGCAAAAACAACAAAACAAGGAATACGATCAGCGGAAGGACAATGCTTGAAAGCGCCATATGCAGTCTCCTTTCTGAAACGGATGGCCTTACACAGGCTTGACGATGAGCTTGACGCCTTCCACGGTCCGAACGCTCACCACCGTATCGACGGGGATTTCGCTCCCGTCCTCGGAGCGGGCGGACCAGGTCAGTCCGTTGAGCTTGACGGTGCCGACGCCTTCCAGGTTGTTGATGGCCTCGGTGACGAGGGCCTCTTTCCCAACCATGGCGTCCACGTTTGTGGGGACCTTAAGGGGATCCACATACTTCCGCAGGAAGGGCCGCAGGAGCAGCAGCATCAGCAGGGATACAAGCGCGAAGACCAGGACCTGCAGCCACAGGGCAGCGCCCAGGAAAAACGCGCCCAGCGCCGCCAGCGAGCCCACGACGAACCAGAAGCTGACCAGCGTTACGGTCCCGAATTCTACGGCCAGGAACGCAACGGCGAGGATGATCCAGAGAATATACATGGGGCTTTCCTCCTTTCTGAATTATTTTACTTCTTTTTTGTATGCTTGTCAATGGAAGATTTCGGCGAAACTGCCATCGCTAAGCTTTTGCGCTGAAAAACAAAAAACCCATGCGCAGGCCTGAGCCTTCACATGAGTCTCGCGTTTCAAGGCAGCCCGGCGGGACGAACCCGCGTGGTGACGCTGCTGCCTCCGCAGCCGGGGCCGCGGTACTACTCCCTCAAGAGCGTCTTCACTTGTAGCCTTATTATACCACCTCGGCGGCCCTTGTCAAGTACCTGCGGAAAAAATTTTTGATCGGGCCAAATAGCACTTGCCATTCGACAAAATACCCGATATAATGAAAAAGTATTTGGAAATATTTTTCTTTTTTACTTCTTTCTTTTCGGAGCGCTTCCATGAACGATTTTACTTTCAGCGTTCCCTGCCTCTTCGGGCTGGAGGGACTTGTGGGGGACGAGCTTCGGCGCCTGGATATGGCGAAGGTGCGCGTGGAAAACGGGCGCGTCCTTTTTGACGGCGGCGCGGAGGCCCTGGCCGCGGCCAATCTGCGCCTGCGGATGGGCGAGCGGGTCCTGCTTCGCCTCGGCGCCTTCCCGGCCCGGAGCTTCGAGGAGCTCTACCAGGGCGTGAAGGCCCTGCCTCTGGAGGAATTCATCCCCAGGGACGGCAAATTCCCCGTCAAGGGGCACTGCCTGAACTCCCTGCTCCACTCTGTCCCCGACTGCCAGGCCATCGTCAACAAGGCAGCCGCGGACCGGCTCGGGTCCCATTACGGGCTGAGGCGTCTTCCTGAGACCGGGGCCCTCTACCAGCTCCAGTTCTCCATCATGAAGGACGTCTGCGAGTTGTTTCTGGACAGCAGCGGCGCGGGGCTCCACAAGCGGGGTTACCGGGCCGTGGGCAACGACGCCCCCCTGCGGGAGACCCTGGCCGCCGCCATGGTGACCCTGGCCCGCTACCGGGGCCGGGACTTCCTCTGGGACCCCTTCTGCGGCAGCGGCACCATCGTGATCGAGGCGGCTCTGATCACTCTGAACCGGGCCCCGGGCCTGAACCGGAGCTTCTCCGCTCAGAGCTGGGGCTTTGTTCCGGAGAGCGCCTGGGCCCAGGCAAGGGAGGCCGCCCGGGACGCGGAGTTCCGCGGGGAGTATCGCATCCTGGGCTCCGACATTGACCCGGACAGTCTCAATATCGCCATTTCCAATGCCAAAAAAGCGGGCGTCGGCAGGCTGATCCGCTTCGAGGAGGCTGACGCGACCAAGCGCGACTTTCCCGCCGAGGGGGGCATCATCGTCTGCAACCCGCCCTACGGCGAGCGAATGCTGGAGCAGCGCAGCGCTCAGCGGCTCTACCAGGCTCTGGGGAAGCATCTGCGCTGCGCCGACGGCTGGGCGAAATACATCATCTCCTCCGAGCCGGAATTTGAGCACTATTTTGGAAAACGGGCGGACAAAAAGCGGAAGCTTTACAACGGCATGATCCAGTGCAATCTGTACCAATACCCGGGCAACAGGAAACAGGCAGCAGAAAGTAGGAAAAAGATATGAAGCATCTGTTCATCGTCAACCCTGCAGCCGGAAAGTATGACCATACGGAAGAGCTCACCGGGAGGATCAGGGCGCTCTGTACGTCGCGTGGGCTGGACTATGAAATCCGCGTTTCCGGCAAGCCCGGGGACTGCACCGCCATAACCCGTCAGGCTGCGGCCTCCGGGGAGGAATACCGGGTCTATGCCTGCGGCGGCGACGGCACCCTCAACGAGGTGGTCTGCGGCGCGGCGGGGGCGGCCAATGTCGCGGTCACCCACTGGCCCTGCGGCTCCGGCAACGACTTCATCAAGAACTTCAGCGAGCCCCCGGCCTTTCTGGAGCCGGAGCGCCTGCTGGATGCGGAGGAGGCCCTGCTGGACCTGATCCAGGTGGGGGAGGACTATTCCCTCTCCATCTGCTCCATGGGCATCGACGCCCGGATCGGCACCGAGATCCAGAAGTATAAGCGTCTGCCCCTGGTCTCCGGCAATGGCGCCTACAATCTCTCCACCGTGATCAACCTGATTAAGGGCATCCACCGGCACTATGCGGTGGAGATCAACGGTGAGACGATCGACGACCGCTTCACCCTGATCTGCGTCTGCAACGGACGCTTCTACGGCGGCGGCTACGAGCCCGTCCCCGAGGCCCGGCCCGACGACGGCAAGCTGGAGGTCCTGCTGGTGAAGAAGGTCTCCCGGCTCCAGGTGGCGAGCCTCATCGGCAAGTACAAGGCCGGCCGCTGGGCGGAATTCCCCGCCCTGTTCCGGCACTTCTCCACGGACCGGGTGACGATCCGCTGCGACCGGGAGGAGGTCGTCAACCTGGATGGCGAGGCCCGCTGGGGCAAGGATGTGGAGATCCGGCTGTCCGACAAAAAGCTGCGCTTTTTCTATCCTCGTGGTCTGGTACTTGGCAGAAAATAAAACAACGAGAGAGCTGAAATTTTTCCTAATTTTCAGCTCTCTCGTTGTCCTTCTTTCGTCATTTCCCCAAAAATCCGGAACGTGAATGGTATTTGTTGATTTTTGTCCGATTTGTATGTATAATAAAGCGTAAATTTCAAAGCGCAAGGTATTTGTTCCCTGTATTCTGACAAAAAGGAGTCGCTGATTTATGAGAACCATCGGAACCGTCGTACGGGGCGTGCGTGCGCCCATCATCCGTCAGGGCGACGATATCGCCGCCATCACCGCTGCGTCCGTGCAGGCCGCCTGGCAGGAAGCCAACATCGTTCCCAGAGACCGGGACGTGGTGGCCGTCACCGAGTCCGTGGTGGCCCGCTCCCAGGGCAACTACGCCACGATCCAGCAGATCGCGGCCGACGTCAAGGCCAAGACCGGCGGAGGCACCGTGGGCGTCGCCTTCCCCATCCTGAGCCGCAACCGCTTCTCCATCCTGCTCAAGAGCATCGCCCTGGCCTGCAAGAAGGTTGTGGTCCTGCTCTCCTATCCCTCCGACGAAGTGGGCAACCATCTGGTGGACATCGACCTGGTGGACGCCGCCGGCGTCAACCCCTACACCGACACCCTGACCGTGGCCCAGTTCCGCGAGAAGTTCGGCCACATCCTCCATCCCTTCACCGGCGTGGACTATATCGACTTCTACCGGGATCTCATTGAGAGCTGCGGCGCCGAGGCGGAGATCCTGCTGGGCAACCGGGTCCAGACCCTGGTTCCCCTCTGCGACGCCGTCATCACCGCCGACATCCACACCCGCGCCCGCTCCAAGCGGCTGCTGAAGGGCGTGGGCTGCAAGTGCGTCCTGGGCCTGGACGATCTGATGACCGCCCCCGTGGAGGGCAGCGGCTACAACGAGACCTACGGCCTGCTGGGCTCCAACAAGGCCACCGAGGAGACCGTCAAGCTCTTCCCCCGCGACTGCACCGCCGTGGCGGAGCGGATCGCCAAGCTCCTCTCCGACGCCTCCGGCAAGCAGATCGAGGCCATGGTCTACGGCGACGGCGCCTTCAAGGACCCCGTGGGCAAGATCTGGGAGCTGGCCGATCCCGTGGTCAGCCCCGGTTACACCAAGGGCCTGGGCGGCACGCCCAACGAGCTGAAGCTCAAGTACCTGGCCGACAACGACTTCGGCGATCTCTCCGGCGACGCGCTGCGCAAGGCCATTGAGGACCGCATCCGGGCCAAGACCGGCGAGAGCCTGGTGGGCAACATGGCCGCCCAGGGCACCACCCCCCGGCAGCTCACCGACCTGATCGGCTCCCTCTGCGACCTGACCTCCGGCTCCGGCGACAAGGGCACCCCCATCATCTATATCCAGGGGTATTTCGACAACTATACCAACGAGTAAATAACCGCTGCTCAATGGCGCACACTGTGCGCCGCTACGGAAAGGAAAGACTATGCTGATTCGCAATGCCAAAGAAGACGTCAAGTACGTCATGCACAGCCGCGAGGAAATCGCCGCCCGGGTCCGGGAGCTGGGCCGGGAGCTGACGGAGAAGTTCGGCGACAAGAAGCCCCTGATGATCTGCGTGCTCCGGGGCGCAGCCTTCTTCTTCACCGACCTCTGCAAGGAGATGGACTGCCTGATGGATATGGACTTCATCGCAGCCTCCAGCTATTTCAGCGGTACCAAATCCAGCGGCTCGATCCGGCTGGTGAAGGACTCCAACATCGACATGGAGGGCCGCCACGTGATCATCGTGGAGGACATCATCGACTCCGGTCTGACCCTGGAATACCTGGTAAAGGTGTTTGAAACCCGGAACCCCGCCTCCATCACCACAGTGGCTCTGCTGGATAAGGAGGTCAACAAGCCCGATCGCTTCAACGTGGACTACTACGGCTTCAAAATCCCCGACGAGTTCGTCATCGGCTACGGTCTGGACTACGCGGATTACTACCGCAATCTGCCCTACATCGGCGTGCTCAAGGAAGAGTGCTACCAATAACCCGCCCGTAGGGGTCGCTCTTACCGCGCGAGCGGTGAGCGACCCGGTCGCCGGGACGGCGACATTTGCCGCAGGCAAATCCCGACTACCGATACACCTGAATAAAGGAGAACACTATGCAGGCACTGAAAGAACGAATCGTGAAAGAGGGCAAGGTCCTGCCCGGCAATATCATCAAAATCGACGGCTTCCTGAATCACCGCGTGGACTGCGCCTTTATGGGCGAGATCGCCGATGAATTCGCGAGAATCTTCGACCTGTCGAAGGTGGACGTGATCCTCACCGCCGAGGCCAGCGGCATCGCTCTGGCTTCCATCTGCGGCTTCAAATGGGGCAAGCCCATGATCTTTGCCAAGAAGGCCAAGTCCGACAACATCGAGGGCGGTCTGTACAAGAGCGAGATCATGTCTTACACCTACAAGAAGGTCATCACCCTGATCCTCTCCAAGCAGTGGCTCACCCCCGGCACCCGGGTCCTGGTCATCGACGACTTTATGGCCCGGGGCGAGGCCGTCCGCGGCCTCTGCGAGCTGGTGGAGGAGGCCCGGGCCGAGCTGGTAGGCGTTGGCATCGCCGTGGAAAAGGGTTTCCAGGGCGGCGGCGACCGCCTGCGGGAGATGGGCGTCAATTACCACGCTCTGGCCGTGATCGAGAAAGCTGAACCGGATCATATCGTTTTCAGAGACGAGGAGGTTTGAACTATGAACTACGATTACAAGAACAACATCAGACCTGAGAATATGGAACGCATCACCACCCCCGCCCTGGCCGACGCCTTTATTGAAGAACAGGTCGCGGCCCTGCGGGCCCAGATCGGCGACAAGAAGGTCCTGCTGGCCCTCTCCGGCGGCGTGGATTCCTCCGTTGTGGCAGCCCTGCTGATCAAGGCCGTGGGCGATCAGCTCACCTGCGTCCACGTCAACCACGGTCTGCTGCGCAAGGGCGAGCCCGAGCAGGTGATCGAGGTCTTCCGCAATCAGATGAAGGCCAACCTGGTCTACGTGGATGCCGTGGACCGCTTCCTGGACAAGCTGGCCGGCGTGGCCGACCCCGAGCAGAAGCGCCACATCATCGGCGCCGAGTTCATCCGCGTCTTCGAGGAGGAGGCCCGGAAGCTGAAGGACATCTCCTTCCTGGGTCAGGGCACCATCTATCCCGACATTCTGGAGTCCAAGGTGGGCGTCAAGGCCCATCACAACGTGGGCGGCCTGCCCGAGGATCTGAACTTTGAGCTGGTGGAGCCCGTCAAGCTGCTCTACAAGGACGAGGTCCGGGTGGTGGGCAAGGCCCTGGGTCTGCCCGACTCCATGGTCTTCCGTCAGCCCTTCCCCGGCCCCGGCCTGGGTGTCCGCTGCGTGGGCGCCATCACCCGCGACCGCCTGGAGGCCGTCCGGGAGTCCGACGCCATTCTGCGGGAGGAGTTCGCCAAGCACGGCCTGGACGAAAAGGTCTGGCAGTACTTCACCGTGGTGCCCGATTTCAAGACTACCGGCATCCGGGACGGCAAGCGGAGCTATGACTGGCCTGTGGTCATCCGTGCCGTCAACACCGTGGACGCCGTCACCGCTCAGCCTGCGGAGCTGAACTTCGCCTTCGTCCAGAAGCTCGTGGCCCGGATCACCTCCGAGGTCCCCCACGTCAACCGCGTCCTCTGGGACGTGACCCCCAAGCCCAGCGCAACCATCGAGTGGGAGTAATATAAGTCTTGACTTAATATGTGCTGAATTATCCTGAATAGCTTGAAACAGCAGGCATTCTACAGAGTGCCTGCTGTTTTCCGTTATCAGTGTTGATAATGTTTTGATACTATTCTCAAATAAAACACTTTAAAATTTAAGCAAGGTGTGCTATAATGTATCTGGGTGATGAAAAATGTCAAGCAGATACAAATTTACAGCAGAAGAAATCGCGGCAATCGAGGAAGCACGGAAAGACAACAAGGACAAACGAGCAGA
>JAFYAB010000017.1 GCA_017540945.1 Oscillospiraceae bacterium
GAAACCACCATCATCAATGCCTGCGGCCGCTACGAGCTGGAGATTGATGTGGACAGCGAAGCCTGCAAAGTGCCGCATAAGCGTTTCTTATTCCGCTGACGCTTGTTCGTTGTTGACAAAAACTTGCGCACGCATTATAATTGTTTTGTTTGAAACGCCGTCAGGCATACACAAAAAACGCCGAAAGCGAAGAAACATCCAAGAAAACCGAGACCGAACACGTATAAGGGAGAACCGTTTATGCCTATCTATGTCAAAAGTGAGATCGCACCGCTGAAGCGCGTGATGCTGCATCGACCCGGACGCGAGCTGGAGCACCTGACGCCGGGGACGCTGGACCGGCTGCTCTTTGACGATATTCCCTATCTGGAGGTCGCTCAGCAGGAGCATGACCGCTTCGCCCAGGTCCTGCGGGAAGCCGGCGCCGAGGTTGTCTACCTGGAGGATCTGGCCGCGGAGACCCTGCGCGCCAATCCCGGCCTGCGGGAGGAATTCCTCAGGGAGTTCGTCACCTTCTCCCCCAACGTGGACTATCGGCAGGAGCTCTATGAATATCTGCTCTCCATTCCCGACGACAAGGAGCTGATCCTCAAGACCATGGCCGGCGTCTCCTTCCGGGAGCTGGGCGCTTCTCCGAAGTTTACCCTGCCCGCCATGCTGAACCGGGAGGACAATTTCGTCCTGGAGCCGATGCCAAACCTCTACTTCACCCGGGATCCTTTTGAGTCCATCGGCGAGGGCGTGGCGATCAACCGTATGTACTCGGTCACCCGCTGCCAGGAGACCATCTTTGCCCGCTACATCTTTAAGTATCACCCCGAGTTTGGCGGAAAGGTCCAGCTCTACGCCAACGGCACCGAGCACTACTCCCTGGAGGGCGGCGACGTGCTGAACCTGTCGGCTGAGGTGATCGCCATCGGCATCTCCCAGCGCACCACCCCCGAGGCCATCGAAAACATCGCCAAAAAGCTCTTTGCCGACGAGCAGGCCACCATCCGCACGGTGCTGGCCCTGGAGATCCCCTGCATGCGGGCGACCATGCATCTGGACACGGTGCTGACCCAGGTGGATCACGACAAGTTCGTGGTCTTCCCGGACATGCTGGACTCCCTGCGGATCTTCGAGATTACCCCGGGCGCCAGGGACCGGCTCAACATCCGCGATATGGGCGGCAACCTGCGGGAGGCGCTGGAATACCACCTGCACCAGGAGCACATCCAGCTGATCTTCTGCGGCGGCGGCGACAATGTGGCGGCCCAGCGGGAGCAGTGGAACGACGGGTCCAACACCCTTTGCGTAGCCCCCGGCAAGGTCGTGGCCTATAACCGCAACGTGGTTACCAACAGGATCTTTGAGGAGCACGGTGTCACTGTGCTGAAGATCCCCTCCGGCGAGCTCAGCCGCGGCCGCGGCGGTCCCCGCTGCATGTCCATGCCCCTCAACCGCGAAAAACTGTAAGCTGCGGTCGCTGTCGACCGTACATATATCCAACTGAAAACAAAAAAGGAGAATGAATCATGCCTGTCAATCTCAGAGGACGCAATTTTCTGAAGCTGCTGGACTACACGCCCGAGGAGATCCGCTATCTGCTGGATCTGGCCCGCGAGTTCAAGCGCAAGAAGTTGGCCGGAGAGCCCCATCGCTACCTGGCCGGTAAGAACATCGTTCTGCTCTTCGAAAAAACCTCCACCCGTACCCGCTGCTCCTTTGAGGTGGCCGGCATGGACCTGGGCTGCGGTGTGACCTACCTGGATCCCGGCAGCTCCCAGATGGGCAAGAAGGAATCCATCGCCGACACCGCCCGCGTCCTGGGCCGCATGTATGACGGCATTGAGTACCGCGGCTTCGATCAGAGCATCGTCGAGGATCTGGCCCGCTATGCCGGCGTGCCCGTCTGGAACGGCCTGACCAATCAGTTCCACCCCACCCAGATGCTGGCCGACGTGCTGACCATCGAGGAGAAGCTCGGCAATGTGAAGGGCAAGAACTTTACCTTCATGGGCGACGCCCGCAACAACGTGGGCAACTCCCTGATGGTGGTCAGCGCCAAGCTGGGCATGAACTTCACCGCCTGCGGCCCCAGGGAGCTGTGGCCGGAGGAGGGTCTGGTGGCTGAGTGCCGCAAGATCGCCGAGGAGCAGGGCTGCACCATCCGCCTGACGGACGACGTCAGGGAAGGCGCCGCCAACGCCGACGTCATCTACACCGATATTTGGGTCTCCATGGGCGAGCCCGACGAGATCTGGGCCAAGCGCATTGCGCTGCTGAAGGACTACCAGGTCAATAAGGAGCTGATGGCCATGGCGAAGCCCACCGCCATCTTCATGCACTGCCTGCCCTCCTTCCATGACACCAAGACCACCATCGGCGCCGACATCGCCAGGAAGTTCGGCATCACCGAGATGGAAGTCACCGACGAGGTCTTCGAGTCCAAGCAGTCCGTGGTGTTCGACGAGGCCGAAAACCGCATGCACACCATCAAGGCTGTCGTCTACGCGACCCTCTGCTGAGAACCCCAGAAATACCGCGGCCCGACCTGCCCAGGCCGGGCCGCAGTTTTCGCAGCGAAGGAAAGCGGGATTTTCAGCTTGAAAAACACGAAGGGATAGCTTTCATTCTCAATTCTCATTTCTGAATTCTCAATTCGACAGATCCGATTTTTCGGAGGTGTACCCTATGAAGATATATCCCGCGTATTTGTTTGATCTGTACGGAACGCTTGTCGACATTCATACGGACGAAAGCAAGCCGGGCTTCTGGAAACTGATTGCGGAGTATTATACTGCCCACGGCGCAGCCTGCGACGCCGCATGCCTGCGCAGCGATTATCTTCGCCTCTGCGCCAAGGAGACAGAGCGCCTGCAAGGACAGTGCCCCGGCGCGGCGGTGGAGATCGATCTGCTTCCCGTCTTTCAAAGCCTTTATCTCCAAAAGGGCCTTTCTCCGGACGCCGCGACGCTCGCCGAAACCGCCTGGTATTTCCGGCAGCGCTCCACCACCCATCTGCGGACCTATGCCGGGGCAGGGGAGCTGCTGACAGCCCTGCGGGCCGCGGGTGGGACCGTGATCCTGCTCTCCAACGCCCAGGCCTGCTTTACCCGCCCGGAGCTGGACCGGCTGGGGCTGACGGGGAAATTTGACCGGATCTTCATCTCCTCTGAGCAGGGCTTCAAAAAGCCGGATCCCCGCTTCTTCACTGCGCCGCTCCGGGAGCTGGGCCTGGAGCCGGGGGATTGCCTGATGATCGGCAACGACCCGGTCTGCGACATAGAGGGCGCCGCCCGGGTCGGCATGGAAGCGGTCTATATCCAATCCGCGCTTTCCCCCAAAACGAGGCAGGCACCTGACGCGGTTCTCACGCTGCCGCGGATGGACCTCCGCTGCCTGCGACGCATTTTGCTTGGAAAATAGAAGAACGAGAGATCAACAGGACCGTGCTTATCAAAAAAGCGCGGTCCTGTTGTTATGATATGCCCGGGAGCCATCCGCGTATAAGTCTGAAAGCGCTGGGAAAGCTATGGAAAAACAGGAAAGAGGAGAACGCGTATGGAACAACAAAACAGTCCGATCCAGGCGGAAAGCATCGACCAGGCGCTGGAGCTGGGCTCCGGCCTGGTGCGGACCCGGTATGGCAGCATCTATATTCTAACCATCATCGGCCAGATCGAGGGACACCAGGTCCTGCCCGAGACAGTGAAAACCACCAAATACGAGCATGTGATGCCCCTGCTGGCGCAGATCGAGGAGAGTGAGCAGGTGGACGGGCTGCTGCTCCTTTTGAACACTGTGGGCGGGGATATCGAGGCGGGCCTGGCCATTGCGGAGCTGATCTCCGGCATGAAGACCCCCACGGTCTCCCTGGTGCTGGGGGGAGGCCATTCCATCGGCGTGCCCCTGGCCGTGGCCGCGAAGCTCTGCATGATCGCTCCCACGGCGGGCATGACCATCCATCCGGTCCGCATGAGCGGGACCGTGGTGGGGGCGCCTGCCACCTTCCAGTATTTCAACCGCATCCAAAGCCAGATCGTGGACTTTGTGGCAGCCAACTCTCATATCTCCAAAAAGCGCTTTACCGAGTATATGATGGCCACCGGCGAGCTGGCGACGGACGTGGGAACCGTACTCTACGGGAAACAGGCCGTGGATTGCGGCTTGATCCAGCGCCTGGGCAGCCTTTCCGAGGCGCTGGAAGCGCTCCATGATATGATCGCAAAAAGCGCTCCCTGAGATGCTTGCAAAAAAGGCTGGAAATTCTGAATAAGATGTGCTATAATATCTCTAATATGGCGTCATGTCGCCATTTGGAGGTTCTTCATGAGCATTATTGCAGCCCTGATTCTGGCCGCAGTCGTAGGGATTACGGAGATCCTGCCTGTGTCCGGTTCCGGCCATCTCTATCTATTTGCAAAGCTCCTGGGCGTCCCGGTTTCCGGCAGGGTTTTCCAGTTCTTCCGGGCCATGCTTTGCCTGGGAACCGCATTCGGGGGGATTCTGTTCTACCGGACCCAGCTCTGGGATATGCTGCGGGAGAACCTGGTCCTGCTGGGTTTGGTCAGACCCGCCGGACGGCAGCGGGGAGAACCCTTTGCCCGACGGCTGGGCCAGCTTTTGTTCTTCGCCACCCTGCCCATGATCCCCGCCCTGCTGCTGAACGGCCTGCGGACCCGGATCGAACAGGGAGACGGGACCCTGGCCCTTGTCTGCGTCCTGCTGTGCTGCTCCGGAGCGGTGCTCTACTTTGTTTCCCGGGGCGCCAGAGGCAAGCGCAGCATCCACCAGATCACCCTGGTGGATGCTCTGACCGCCGGTGCGGTCCAGGTCCTCTCCGTGTTTCCGGGGCTGTCCCGGGTCGCCCTGACCCTTTCGGCCCTGCTGGGCCGGGGGCTGGACGGTCCCGCCGCGGCGGAGTTCGCGGGGCTTATGGGGATTCCGGCCTTCCTGGGCGCCGGCGTGGTTCAGCTCGTCACGCTGCCGGCAGACGGGAAGGCGCCGGCCTCGGCGCCGCTGCTGATCCTGGCCTTTGCCCTGTCGGCGCTCGCAGGCTTTTTCACCCTTCGGTTCTTTACGGAGCGGATGGCGGAGCGGAAGCCCTCCGGCTTTGCCTATTGGTCCTGGGGCGCGGCGATTCTGGCCCTGATCCTGTTTCTGATCTCCGCATAGGGACAAGCCTCGCATGTATGCGGGACAGCGCATCACTTTTCCAATACAGGAGTTTACATAACTATGGCAAGCAAACAGAAATCCAAACAACATTCCGCCAAGAAAGGCGGCAAGAAACGCGCCTCCAAGCAGACGGAGCTGAAGCAGGAGAGCGTACTGGTTCACTTCAAACGGGAGATCTGGGGCGGCGTCTGCGGTCTGCTGGCCCTGCTGGTGATCCTCAGCGGGCTGGACAAGACCAGCGCCCTGGCCCGCTTCTTTATGGGCATGGTGGGGAAGGTCGGCCTTGTGGTACTGCCCATCGGCCTCGTCCTCTGTGCCATCGCCCTGTTCTTCCACGGCGGAAAGCCCGTCACCATGCGGGTGCTCTGCTCTCTGAGCTTTGCTCTGCTGGTCTCCGCCATCTTTCATCTGGCGGTGGGGGAATCCAAGGCCGTCTGGGGCATGGACATGTTCGGCGTCCTCTATGAAGAGGGCGGCAAGGGCCTTTCCGGCGGCGTGCTGGGCGGCCTGCTGGCCATGATCTTCTGTCTGCCCGGCGGGAAACCCGTAGGCTGGGCGGTCTGCATCCTCCTGCTGCTGGTAACTCTGCCCGCCTCCCTCAATTTGACCCTGACAGGGCTGCTGCGTGCCATCAACGATCATCGGGACGAGCTCCGCCGTCAGGACAAGCCCGCCCGCAGGGAGCCCGCGGAGGTCCTGGTGGAGCGCGCCATCCAGCACCGGGAGAACCGGGACGAACGCCGTCAGGTGCGGGAGGAACGCCGGCAGGAGCGGGAGCTGCGCAGGAACGAGCGCCGCCGCTTCGACTATGATCTGCCCATCGACGATCCCGCGGAGCCCCGGACGGAGACGGAACCGGAACAGAAGACGGCCTCCATCCCGGTCCAGCTGCCCCTGGAGCCCGCCACGCCCCGGCCCGCGCAGAAGAGCAAGCGCTCGGAATTCGATCTTCCCGTGGACGGTCCCATCACAGAGCTGCAGAACAAGCCCGAGGAGAAGCCGGAGTCCCTGGTGATCCAGGACCCCGAGCCCCTGTTCCCGCCCAAGCCCGCGGCCTCTGAGCCCCTTCCCGTGCCGCCCGTCAAGACGCCCCCCTCCGATAAGGTCAAAGCCTCCGAGGCCCGAAAGGCTGCCGCGGAGATCGGCTGGCAGATCCAGAACGCCCCTGCGGTGGAAAAGCCCGCCTATGTCTATCCCCCCATCGATCTGCTGGACACCGTCTCCAACGACAGCGTGGACGCCAGCGCCGAGATGCGGGAGAATACCCGCCGCCTTCAGGAAAAGCTGGCCTGCTTCAACGTGGACGCCCAGATCGTCAACGTCACCCGGGGGCCCAACGTCACCATGTATGAGCTGCAGCTGGCGCAGGGGGTCCGCCTGTCCAAACTGACGGGTCTGGCCGACGACATCGCTCTGGAGCTGGGCGCCTCCGGCGTCCGCATCTCCGCCATCCCCGACAAGAACTCCATGGTGGGGATTGAGGTGCCCAACAAGCAGGTGAGCACCGTCTCCATCCGGGAGGTCATCGACTCCCGGGAGTTCCGCTCTGCCAAGTCCAAGATCTCCTTCGCCGTGGGCAAGGATATCAACGGCAACTGCGTGATCGGCGATATCTCCAAGATGCCCCATGTGCTGATCGCCGGCACCACCGGCTCCGGCAAGTCCGTATGCACCAACAGCATCCTGGTTTCCCTGCTCTATAAGGCCACGCCGGAAGAGGTCAAGCTTATCGTGATCGACCCCAAAATGGTGGAGTTTGGCATCTATAACGGCATCCCCCATCTGCTGATCCCCGTAGTCACCGACGCCAAAAAGGCCGCAGGCGCCCTGCAGTGGGCTGTGACGGAGATGATGCGCCGCTACCGCTCCCTCTCCGAGGCGGGGGTCCGCGACATCGAATCCTACAACAAGCTGGCCGCTGCGGACGAGGCCCTGGAGCCCATGCCCAAGCTGGTGGTGGTGATCGACGAGCTGGCGGATCTGATGCTGGTGGCCGGCAAAGAGGTGGAGGAAGCCATCTGCCGCATCGCCCAGATGGGCCGTGCCTCCGGCGTCCATCTGGTGATCGCCACCCAGCGGCCCTCCGCAGACGTGATCACCGGCCTGATGAAGGCCAACATTCCCTCCCGCATCGCCCTGGTGGTTTCCTCCGCCATGGAATCCCGCATCATCCTGGATTCCATGGGGGCTGAGAAGCTCATTGGCCGCGGCGACATGCTTTACGCCCCTCTGGGCAAGGGCAAGAAGCGGGTCCAGGGCTGCTACATCGACGAGACCGAGGTTCAGCGGGTCATTGACTTCGTGAAGGCCAACGGCAGCGCCGAATACAACGAGGAGGTCCAGCAGGAGATCGAGCAGCGGGCGTCTCAGTCCGGCAAGAACGCTGCCAGCGCCAGCGCCACCCCCTCCAATCCCAGCGGCGCTGTGACGGACGAGGAGGCCGGTGACGAGCTTTTGCCCGCCGCGGTGGATGTGATTCTGGAAACCGGTCTCTGCTCCGTATCTCTGCTTCAGCGGCGCCTGAAGCTGGGCTACGCCCGGGCTGCCCGGATCGTGGACGAGATGGAGGAGCGGGGCATCGTGGGCCCCTTCGAGGGCTCAAAGCCCCGGAGTCTGCTCATCACCAAGGAGCAGTGGGCCGCCATGCAGAAGGGCGTGCCCATGGATCTGGGCCCCGCCGCCGACGCCGAGCCCGACGATGGGGTGGAAGAGCTGATCGAGTGAGTTAAGGCATCAGGGATTAGGCATCAGGCATCAGACCCGCCTGTAGGGACAAGCATTGCTTGTCCGCCGTACCCCGCCCGTAGCGCGGGCAATCTGCCCGCCGTCTCCCGCCTGTATGGACGGCACTCTGCCGTCCGCCGTACCCCCCCGTAGGGGCCGAACTCGAAGAGTCACGAATGTATGCCCACATCGGCCCGCCGCTCCCGCAAAACGATGATAATGTAGGGACAAGCATTGCTTGTCCGGCATTCGGAACGAATGCGATTTGCCGGAGGCAAATCCATCCGGAACGCCCCAGGATCGCCTTGCGGCGATTGTTTGCTCCGCAAACGCGGACAAGCAATGCTTGTCCCTGCGATAATAATTGGAAGCCGTACCCCTCTATCGGTCCAAAGGCTGGTGGAGGGGTATGGCCGACGACAGAAACGTGGAAAAATCTGAAAAAAGTATTGACAAATCAAAAAAGTTTGCTATAATAACCACGTTCGCGGGTGTAGCTCATCCGGTAGAGCGCCACCTTGCCAAGGTGGAGGTAGCGAGTTCGAGCCTCGTCACCCGCTCCATGAAAAATCCTCGTCTTTTGACGAGGATTTTTCAGTATCACGCGACAATCACAGACGGTTTTTTCGACGTCAGGAGGGAGGCGTTCCATGCAGCTGGGCGACACGGTTTCCTTGCGGCAGATGACCCCGCGGATGTACCATGCCTATTATCGGGAATATCAGAACGACCCGGACCTGTTTCTTGACAGGACGCAATGCAAAGCTTTTTCCTATACGCCGGAGTGGACCGATGCGTATATCCGGCGGCAGATGGAGCGCAAACGTCTCTGCCTCGCGGTGATGGTCGGCGAAGAAACAGCCGGAGAGATCATCCTCAAAGACATCGTACCGCGCAAGTCCGCCACCCTGGGCATCTGCATGAAAAACGACCGCTTCAAGGGCAGAGGCTACGGGACCCGGGCGGAGCGCCTGATCGCTGACTACGTGTTCCACACCCTGGATATTCCAGTGCTTTACGCGGATTCCATTCTCCCCAACCTGCGCAGCCAGCACGTGCTGGAGAAGGCGGGCTTTCGCCCGCTGCGGACCGAGGGCGATTTCCGGTATTATTCCATGGAACGCCAGGATCGGACGTTCGGCAGGCTTCTGCTGGCCACCTGCTTTGAGCCCTTCGGCGGGGAGGAGACCAACGCCTCCGCCCGGGCGCTGGGCCTGCTGCCGGAGCGGATCGGAGACTGGAGCATCGTCAAGCAGGAGCTTCCCGTGGTCTTCGGCCAGGCAGGGGAGCGGTGCTGTTCGCTGATCGACGTTCTGCGGCCCGACGCGGTGCTGATGCTGGGCCAGGCCGCCGGACGGAGAGCCGTCACCCCGGAGCTGGCTGCCCGAAACCTTCGCTGGGGCAGGATCCCGGACAACGCGGGCCGGAGCCCCAAGGGGGAGCCTGTGATCCCGGGCGGGGAGGACGCCCTCTTCGCCACCCTGCCCGTGGAGGACATGACGGAAGCGATCAAAGCCGCCGGAGTGCCTGGGTCGCTTTCCGCCTCGGCGGGTCTCTATGTGTGCAACGATTTGTATTATCAGGTTTTACACCAGCTGCGCGGCACAGGAATTCCCGCGGCCTTCGTCCACGTCCCCTCCGCGGAGACCCTGTCCCCGGACCGGACTGCCCAAGGCCTGGAGGCCGCGATCAGCGCCCTCAACGCATAGAAAGGAACGGTGGAATAGGATGGGATTACTGAAAGCGACCCACAGCGCCATCGGCAGCGTGCTGGAGGAACAGTGGAAGGAGTTCTTCTGCTGTGCCGCTATGAGCGACGAAACGCTTCTGGTCCGGGCCCAAAAGCAGGTGGGGAAATACAGCGTCAATACCCGGAAGGACGACGACGTGCTGACCAACGGCTCCGTGATCTCCGTGGCGGACGGTCAATGCGTGCTGGTGGTCAAGCAGGGAAAGGTCATCGATGTCTGCCGGGAGCCCGGGGAGCACGTCTTCGAGGACCCGGAGCAGCGCGGACTCAGGGGATTTTTCAAGGAGGTCGGCCGGCGGGTGGCCTTCGGCGGCGGAGATATCCAGCCGGTGGTGTACCGGGTGTACTATCTGAATACCAAGGAGATCACGGGCGTGCCCTTCCGCAGCGCCGGTCCGATCCCATTCCGGGTGCGGGACGGGGCGACGTCTCTGGACCTGGATAGCTCCGTGAGCCTGAGCGGCTGCTTCTCCTATCGGGTCTCCGATCCGGTGAAACTGTACAAGACCGTCATCGGAAACACTTCCGGCAGGTTCGGCCGGAAGGAGATCAACACCCATATCCGGGCGGAGCTTTGCGCCTGCCTGCAGCCCGCTCTGGGCCGGATGGCGGAGCAGGGGCTGCGTCCGAACCAGCTTCCGTCCCAGGTCCCGACGCTCTGCGAGATCCTGCGGGAGCTGATGCAGGAGCGCTGGTGCGGGGAGCACGGCCTGGAGCTGGTCAGCATCGCCCTGGACAGCTTCAACGCAGAGGACGGGGAGCTGATCCAGTCCGCCCAGCACGCTGCCATGCTGCAGGATCCGCAAATGGCCGCCGCGGTCCTGACCCAGGCGACGGCGGAGGCTCTGTCCGAGGCGGCCGCTTCCTCCGCGGACCGTTAATATAGGAAAATAAAAAACAAAGCCGCCGGTTCCCGAACGGAACCGACGGCCTTGTTCTTTCTTTAGCCCTTATACGCGATGACCTCGACCTCGACCAGGGCGTTCTTGGGAAGCTCCCGGACCGCCACGCAGGAGCGGGCGGGCTTGGAGAGGAAGTAGGCGCCGTAGACGGCGTTGAAGGCGCCGAAGTTGGCCATATCGGAGAGGAAGCAGGTGGTCTTGACCACGTTCTCCTGGCTCAGGCCGGCCTCGGCCAGCACAGCCTCGATGTTTTTCATGATCCGCTGGGCCTGGAGGGTGATGTCCGCGGGCTCCAGGGCGCCGGTCTCCGGATCAATGGGCATCATGCCGGAGAGATAGAGGAAATCCCCCGCCCAGACAGCCTGGGAATAGGGGCCGATGGCCGCGGGGGCCTTGGGAGTGGATACACGTTCAAGCATGGGAAAGACTCCTTTCGGTTGTTTGTGATTGTATTGTAGCACTTTTTATTCAGAAAAGCAACCGTTCGTTTCAGACGCAGGGACAGGCGCATGTTTTTTCCGACCCTGGGCATACTAACGCTTGAAATCCTTTTACACGGAGGCGCGTATGCAGAAGGTGGAGATCTGCGGAGTCAACACGGCAAAGCTGGGGACGCTCAAGCCGGGAGAGACGGAGGCGCTGCTGCGGCGGAGCCGAAAAGGGGACAGGGAAGCCCGACAAAAGCTGATCGAGGGAAATCTGCGGCTGGTCCTGTCGGTGGTCCAACGCTTCGCGGGCCGGGGCGAAAACCCGGACGACCTCTTCCAGGTGGGCTGCGTGGGGCTTCTGAAGGCGATCAAGAATTTCGATCCGGACCTGGATGTGAAATTCTCAACCTATGGGGTGCCCATGATCAGCGGCGAGCTCCGAAGATATCTGCGGGACAACGCCCCCATCCGCGTCAGCCGCTCCGTCCGGGATACCGCCTATCGTGTGCTGCAGTATAAGGAACGGCTGATGGCGGAGCGGGGCAGGGAGGCGAGCCTTGAGGAGCTGGCGAAAGCCATGGATCTCCCCCTGGCGGAGGTCTCGGAGGCCATGGACGCCATCTCCGCGCCCGTCTCCCTCTACGAGCCGGTTCACAGCGACGGCGGCGACCCGCTGCTGGTGATGGATCAGATCAGCGATCCCCGGAGCACGGACGAGCGCTGGCTGGAGGAGTTGGCCCTGAAGGACGCTCTGGCAACCCTCAGCGAGCGGGAAAAACGGATCCTCTCTCTGCGCTATTACGACGGCCGGACCCAGGTGGAGGTGGCGAGGACCCTCGGGATCTCCCAGGCCCAGGTGTCCAGGCTGGAAAAGGGCGCGCTCAACCGACTGAAAAAGGAGATCGTGTCCTGAGAAAAAGCTCTATACGGAAATATACAGAAAACAGCGTTGCAATATGCGCCGCCTTCGGATATAATGACAGAAAACGGCGGGAATGACCTGAACGCCGCCGCCCGAGCCGCCGGGCCGTTCCCGCTTTCGTATGGAAGGAACTGACGATATGATCCATGCATCTGACAGATTGGAGCATGTACATTCCGATATCCGAGGACCGCTCTATCAGGAGGCCCTGCGGATGGAGTCGGAGGGAACCAGCGTGCTCAAGCTGAACACGGGCAACCCCGGACGCTTTGGCTTCAAACTTCCGAACTCCGTGCGGCAGGCCCTGGCCCTGCATATCGACGAAGCGGTGCCCTACTGCGACGTGCGGGGCATGAAGGACGCCCGCAACGTGATCTGCACCTACCACATCGGACGGGGACTCCAGGGCATCCTCCCCAACGACGTGTTCATCTGCAACGGCGTCTCCGAGGCGGCGTCCATGATCATGGACGCTCTGGTGGGCACGGGGGACGAAGTGCTGCTGCCTTCTCCCTGTTACAGCCTTTGGAGCAACAATACTTATTTATCCGGCGGAAGGGCGGTTTTTTACCGCTGCGATCCGGAAAACAACTGGAACCCTGACATCGAGGATATCCGGCGGAAGGTCAACCCGAGCACCAAGGCCATCCTGGTCATCAACCCCAACAATCCCACCGGCGCCGTCTATTCTCACGAGGTCCTCGCCGCCATTGCCGAAATCGCCCGGGAAAACCGTCTGGTGGTCCTGGCGGACGAGATCTATGACCGTCTGGTCCTGGACGGGCTGCGGCACGAGTCCATGGCGGCCATCGCCCCGGATCTGCCCTGCGTCACTTTCAACGGACTCAGCAAATCCCATATCATCTGCGGCTTCCGCTGCGGCTGGATGGTGTTCAGCGGTCCCAAGGGCGAGCTGGACGAGGTCAAGAACGCCGTAATGAAGCTGGCCTCCATGCGGCTTTGCGGCAACGCGCTGACCCAGCTGGTGATTCCCGCCGCCCTGGTGGACAGCGAGAGCACCCGGGAGATGCTGATCCCCGGCGGCCGTCTTTTCGAGCAGCGAAAGGCCACCTGCGCGGGGCTGGACAAGATCGAAGGACTCAGCTATATCGAGAACAAGGCGGCGTTCTATCTCTTCCCCAAGCTGGAAAAAGAGCGCTTTGATTTTGAAGACGCCCAGGATTTTGCCATGAAGTTCCTGCACGAATACCATGTGCTGGTGATACCCGGCAACGGCTTTGATTGGCACGAGGATCTCCGCTTCCGCATCGTCATGCTGCCAGAGCCGGACGTGCTGAGCAAGGCCATGAACGATCTCAAGCACTTCCTGAATCACCACCGGAAGGAAAACAAATCCGAATAAAAACCCGATTCCGAAAGGAGAGAAAAAATGAAGCATCATATCATCGTCAAATTCAACGAGGGAACCGACGTGGACGCCCTGCTGGAGCCGGTGCGCCGGATCTTCGAGCAGACCCTGTGCATCCCCGGCGTCCACGGTCTGGAGCTCAAGCGCAACTGCGTGGACCGGCCCAACCGCTACGATCTGATGATCGTCCTGGACATGGACCCCGAGGCGCTGCCCGCCTACGACGTCTCCGAGCCCCATCATCAGTGGAAAAACGAATACGGATCCATCACAGCCAGGAAAGCCATTTTTGATTGCGAATAAGTGTGCAGGAAAAAGCGGGATTCACTCTTGCAAAAAAGAAAAAGCTGTGCTAAAATAAATTATATCCATTTTATATGAAAGCGAGGATTGACGCCATATGCAATACACCAAGGAAGTCGAAGAAATGGTCTGTGTCGCCAAGGGCCCGAATCACGGTCCCGCTCCCATTCCCGAGGAGGGCAAATGGATCCAGGCCAAGGAGATCAAGGACATTTCCGGCTACACCCACGGCATCGGCTGGTGCGCGCCCCAGCAGGGCGCCTGCAAGCTGAGTCTCAACGTTAAGGACGGCATCATCCAGGAGGCCCTGGTGGAGACCATCGGCTGCTCCGGCATGACCCACTCCGCCGCCATGGCCAGCGAGATCCTGCCCGGCAAGACCCTGCTCGAAGCCCTGAACACCGACCTGGTCTGCGACGCCATCAACACCGCCATGCGCGAGCTCTTCCTGCAGATCGTCTACGGCCGCACCCAGTCCGCCTTCTCCGACGACGGTCTGCGCGTTGGCGCCGGCCTCGAGGATCTGGGCAAGGGCCTGCGCTCCATGACCGGCACCACCTACGGCACTCTCAAGAAGGGCGCCCGCTATCTGGAGCTCACCGAGGGCTACATCGTCAAGCTGGCCCTGGATAAGGACGACCAGATCTGCGGCTACCAGTTCCTGAGCATGGGCAAGATGATGGATGCCATCAAGAAGGGCCTGTCCCCCCAGGAAGCCTACGAGAAGAATCTGGGTACCTACGGCCGCTTCAAGGCGGAAGACGGCGCGGTCAAGTGGATCGACCCGCGCAAGGAATAATAGGAGGTGCAGCAAATGGCTTTGTTTGAAAACTACGAAGGGCGCATGCCGCAGCTGCAGCCCGTTCTGGACAAGTACGGCTTCAAGGACTTCGAGGAAGTCAAGGCTTATACCAACGGCAAGGGCGTGGACGCCTACTCCATCGTGGAGAGCACCCAGCCCATCTGCTTCGAAAACGTCAAGTGGGCCTACGAGCTGGGCGCCGCCATCGCCATGAAGGAAAACGCCAAGAACGCCGCCGAGGCCGCCAAGTGGATCGGCGTGGGCCTGCAGGCCTTCTGCATCCCTGGCTCCGTGGCGGACCAGCGTCAGGTCGGCATCGGCCACGGCAACCTGGGCGCCATGCTGCTGGACGAGGAGACCGAGTGCTTCGCCTTCCTGGCTGGCCACGAGTCCTTCGCCGCCGCCGAGGGCGCCATCAAGATCGCCCTGAACGCCAATAAGGTCCGCACCAAGCCCCTGCGCGTTATCCTGAACGGCCTGGGCAAGGACGCCGCCATGATCATCAGCCGCATCAACGGCTTCA
>JAFYAB010000065.1 GCA_017540945.1 Oscillospiraceae bacterium
GGATTTGTCGGGATGCCTTCCCCTTGGGGGGAAGGTGGCGCGAAGCGCCGGATGAGGGGAGGTATCGACGACAGAGTCGCTCCGTAGGGGCCGATGCCCACATCGGCCCTTTCCCCGGTCCACAGGGAGGGCCGATGTGGGCATCGGCCCCTACGGGCGTTTTCGCAACATCCCTACAAATCCCGATCTGTTCGATACATCAACAGGAGGCCGCCATGAAACGAACGATCCTGCTTGCACTGCTCCTGCTTCTGGTACTCTCGCTCCTTCCCGGCTGCGGCGGGCCCGAAGCCTCCGCGCCAAGTGAGCCTGCCCCCTCCCCCGCTGTGTACGAGGATGGTCGCGCCCGACCCTCCAACGCCGGACGGCTCCGGGTCGTGGACGGCAGGCTCTGCGACCAGAACGGCAGCGCAGTCATGCTCCGAGGCATCAGCCTCAACGGTCTCATCACCTCCGAGTCCTTCCTCAACGAGGAGCTCTTCCGGGAGCTGTCCCGGGACTGCGGCGTTGATCTCATCCGCCTCCCCCTCTACACCTACGGCGTCGGCGTCGTGGGCTACTGCACCAAGGGCGACAAGGAGCGCCACAAGCAGGACGTGGCGAAGGGCGTGGAGTTGGCGAAAGCCGCGGACATGTACGTCATCATCGACTGGCACATCCTCTCGGACGGGGATCCCAACACCTACCTGGAAACGGCCAAGACCTTCTTCGCGGAGATGGCGGAGACCTACCGGGATCACAACAACGTACTCTATGAGATCTGCAACGAGCCCAACGGCGTGGACTGGGCCGCGGTCAAGTCCTATGCCGAGCAGATAATTCCCGTGATCCGGGAAAAGGATCCGGACGCAGTGATCCTGGTGGGAAATCCCGACTGGTCCAAGGATCTGGAGGCGGCGGCCGCCGATCCTCTGGACTTTGATAATCTGCTCTACAGCTTCCACTTCTACGCCGCCAGCCACGGTGCGGAATTCCGGGAACGGGTGGAGCGCGTGAGTAGGGCCGGGCTGCCGATCTTCGTCACGGAGTACGGCGTCACGGCTGCCAGCGGCGGTCTGCCCCGGGATCTGGAGGAGGCCGATCGCTGGATCGAGCTGCTGGAGGAAGAGAAAATCTCCTGGTGCATGTGGTCCTTCTCCAAGGTCAACGAGGCCTGCTCCGCCGTCCGCTTCAATGTTCTGAGCTACAGCGGCTATACGGAAGCGGACTACACGGAAACCGGACTCTGGCTGCTGGATACTTTGAAAAGACACCATACGCGCTGAGCGCGGAAAGGAGCAAAGCCATGGAAGCCATCAAAACCATCGGCCTGACCAAGTATTACGGAAAGATCCGGGGGATCCTGGAGCTGGATCTCTCGGTGGAACAGGGAGCGTTTTTCGGCTTCATCGGTCCCAACGGGGCGGGGAAATCCACCACCATCCGCACGCTCCTGGGTCTGATCACCCCCAGCGCCGGCAGCGCGGCGATTTTTGGGAAGGACGTCCGAAGCGAAAAGGAGGCCATTCTGCGGCAGGTGGGCTATCTGCCCTCGGAGGCTCTGTTCTATCCCGGCATGAAGGTCCGGGAGCTGCTGCGCCTCTCCGCGGATCTGCGGAAGGCGGACTGCCGGGCGGAGGCGGAGCGGCTTTGCCAGCGGCTGCAGCTGGACCCCAGCCGCAAGGTGGAGGATCTCTCCTTCGGCAACCGAAAAAAGCTTGCCATTGTCTGCGCCCTGCAGGCCAATCCGGAGCTGCTGATCCTGGACGAGCCCACCGGGGGCCTGGATCCCCTGATCCAGCATGAGTTCTTTGAGATCCTGCGGGAGCGGAACCGGGAAGGCGTCACCGTCTTCCTCTCCAGCCACGTGCTAT
Organism: Oscillospiraceae bacterium; assembly: GCA_017540945.1. The sequence continues at coordinate 1,854 of JAFYAB010000065.1, forward strand.
CGGAGATCCAGCGCTACTGCCAGCAGGCCGCTGTGATCCGGGAGGGCCGTCTCATAGCCTGCGACCGGGTGGAGGCTCTGGCGAAGACCAACGCCCGGCGGGTCACCGTCCGGGGCCGGGTGGAGCTGGACGCTCTGGAAGGGATCCGGGATCTGCGGGTCGAGGAGGACGGGCTGAGCTTCCTCTACAACGGCGATCTGAAGCCCCTGCTGCGGCAGCTGGCGGCGGGCGAGGTCCGGGATCTCAGCGTAGCGGAGCCGGACCTGGAGGAGATCTTCCTGCATTACTACGAAAAGGAGGGTGCGCGGTCATGAGCATCGTCAAACATGAGCTCAGGCAGAGCCGGCTGTCCTTCTGGATCTGGACCGGCGTCATCGGCTTCCTGCTGGCCACCTGTATTTTCCTTTTCCCCCAGATGAAGGGGCAGATGGGCGAAATCAGTGAAACCTTCGCCTCCATGGGTTCCTTTACGACGGCCTTTGGCATGGACAAGCTCAACTTCGGCACCCTGGTGGGCTATTACGCCATCGAGTGCGGCAATGTGCTGGGTCTGGGCGGGGCCTTCTTCGCGGCTCTCTGCGCCGTCAGCAGTCTGAGCAAGGAGGAGGGCGGCCGCACGGCGGAGTTCCTCCTGAGCCACCCCGTCTCCCGGGGCCGGGTCACAGCGGAGAAGCTGGCCGCGGTGCTGCTCCAGGTGACGGCCCTGAATCTGCTGGTCTATCTGATTTCCCTGGGCTCCATGCTGGCCGTGGGCGAGGAGATCCCCTGGCGGGAGCTGAACCTGCTCCACCTGGCCTATTTCCTGCTTTGTCTGGAGCTGGCCGGAATCTGCTTCGGCATCTCCGCCTTCCTGCGGAAGAACAGCGCCGGCCTCGGCCTGGGGATCGCCGCGCTGCTGTACGCCATGAATCTCATCGCCAACATCACGGAATCCGCGAAGTTTCTGAAATACATCACGCCCTACGGCTACTGCGACGGTGCGGAGATCGTCAGCAGCGGCAGTCTGGACGGAACGAAAATCGCCATCGGCCTGTGCCTCGGACTGATCGGCGTCATCGCCGCCTTCCTCCGCTATACGAAAAAGGACATCCACTGCGCCTGAGGCCGCATGCTCGTTTTTTGCTGCTTTGTTCAAAACCTGAACATTGAGAAGCCATTGTCTGAGAAAAGCGCTATGAAATACTGTGCCTTCCTTCCGCCGCTTATCACCTTGTATTTGATTATCCGCTGCGTTGCGGCGAAGGCCGCCCGGAACGACCTGTCCTGGCGCAAAGCAGTCTATTTGCCGAATCTGCTGTTCTGGGTGAGCCTGCTGGGCAATCTGTTCGTCATCCCCTCCATCCTTCTGCTCTGGCAGGAGGACACCTTGGGCTTCGCGTACATTGCGTTCAGTCTCATGGGCTGGTCCATGCAGCTCGCCTATGCCAACTGCTGGATCCGCTATGACGAACAGGGCTTCACCCACCATACCTTTTTCGGTCGAACTTATGAATTCACCTATCCGGACGTCACCGGCATCCGCAATGGCAGCCGCGGCGATCTATGGCTCTACTGTGAGAGGCACATGATCTTTCTGGACGGCATGTGCGTCAATATGCATCATTTCTTGCAGCGTGTAAAGAAGCACAGCTGTAAGCTCCGGGAGAAACCGTCCCGGATCCGCTGGGACCCCTTCAATCATAACGTCGAATACGGGAAATTCATCTTTTTTCTGTTCCTGATCCTGCTCCTTCTATGGACTGCTTTCATGCCGATGATGCTGATCGGCGTCTTTGGACCGCCGGATTCCGAGGCTGATACCGAGCGGCGGGAAGCAGTCTTCCTGAGTTGGAGAGATTCCGGAAGCGGCGATCTCTATATGACCGCCTATGACGGCTCCGATTACGGGATCAAGCGCTGGATCAGGCTGCCGGAGCAGCCGGACAGCTTCTGCGACGGAAAGACCGTCTGCACCGTCTGGGGAAATGGAAGCGAGACCTTCTGGATCAGCCAGCTGCAGGCAGGAGACCGCACGCTGTTCAGCTTTGCCCAGGCACAGGAGGATTACAAAAACGACCAGAAGTGGGCAGTTCCGCTGCTGCTTCTGACCTGCGCCGCCAGCTGGGTCGTATTCATTGGAATGCTGCTGGTCGGGCGACACCCGGAGCGATATTCTCCGCGTATCAAACGCCTGCTGCTGGGAAGCGCTTTGATCACGGACAAACCGGCGCGTCACAGGAAGCAGCGATAATCAGCATGCATGGATCGATCGGCCGGCACGAGGCGTCGAAGGCGCCGTCCCCCCCCCACGGCATCGCCGGCCGTTTCCTGTTGCCTGAAAAAAGGATTGACAAATCCGGGTGAAACCGATATAATACTTCCGATAAATGCGTTGAGGAAACGAGACCGGCAGGAAAACGGCAGCGAACGGGGGAGGGTGCGAGCCCCGGCGTTTTTGAACCGGTCAGCCACTTCCGAGCGGCCCGCGAGGAGCGGGACGGGCGCTCCCGTTACAGAGCGAAGAGATACGCGGCCCAAAGCCGCGCAATCAGGGTGGTACCGCGAGCACTTCGCCCCTGTCCGGGGTGGGGTGTTTTTATATTCCTGAGAACAATCATGGCGCACTGTGCGCCGCTACGGAGGTAATACTATGGCGAAATATCACGGCCTGAACGAACTGCGGGAGATGTTTCTCTCCTACTTCGAGAGCAAGGGGCATCTGCGGCTCCCCTCCTTCTCTCTGATCCCCCAAAACGACAAGAGCCTGCTGCTGATCAACTCCGGCATGGCCCCCATGAAGCCCTACTTCAAGGGCGAGGTGGAGCCCCCTCGCCGTCGCATCTGCACCTGCCAGAAATGCATCCGCACCGGCGATATCGAAAACATCGGAAAGACCTCCCGCCACGGCACCTACTTTGAGATGCTGGGCAACTTCTCCTTCGGCGACTACTTTAAGAAGGAGGCCATCCATTGGAGCTGGGAGTTTCTGACCCAGGTCTGCGGCCTGGAGCCGGAGCGGCTCTATCCCTCCATCTACGTGGATGACGACGAGGCCTTTGAGATCTGGAACAAGCAGGAGGGCATCCCCGCGGATCGCATCTACCGCTTCGGCAAGGCGGACAACTTCTGGGAGCATGGCTCCGGCCCCTGCGGCCCCTGCTCGGAGATCTACTACGACCGGGGCGAAAAGTACGGCTGCGGCAAGCCGGACTGCACCGTGGGCTGCGACTGTGACCGCTATATCGAGGTCTGGAACAACGTCTTCTCCCAGTTTGACAACGACGGCCACGGCAACTACACCGAGCTGGTCCAGAAGAACATCGACACCGGCATGGGGCTGGAGCGTCTGGCGGTGGTCTGCCAGGATGTGGACTCCCTCTTCGACGTGGACACCGTTATGAACATCACCAAGCGGGTGACGGAGCTCACCGGAGCCAGCTACGGTCAGAGCCACAAGATGGACGTGTCGCTGCGGGTCATCACCGACCACATCCGCTCCGCCACCTTTATGATCGCCGACGGCGTGCTGCCCTCCAACGAGGGCCGGGGCTACGTGCTGCGCCGGCTGCTCCGCCGGGCTGCCCGCCACGGGAAGCTTCTGGGCGTGGACAAGCCCTTCCTCTTCGACGTGGTGGACACCGTCATCCACGAGAACGAGGCCCACTACCCCTATCTGCGCCAGCGCCAGAGCTTCATCACCAAGGTCATCCGCTCCGAGGAGGAAAGCTTCCTGGCCACCCTGGACGCGGGCCTCAAGATCTTCTCCGAGATGCTGGAGGCCCACAAGGCCGCGGGTGAAACCGTCTTCTCCGGCGAGGACGCCTTCAAGCTTTCCGACACCTACGGCTTCCCCCTGGATCTCACCGTGGACATGGCCGAGGAGGCCGGAATGGCCGTGGATCAGGAGCGCTTCAAAAAGCTGCTGCAGGAGCAGAAGGTCCGGGCCCGCGAGGCCCGCAAGAAGCTGGGCGACCTGGCCTGGGAGGGCATCGACCTGGGGCTGGACAACACCCCCACCGAATTCACTGGCTATGAGAAAAACGAGGACGAGGCCAAGGTCCTGGCCGTGGTGGTGGATGGGGAGCTCGCCGGCGCCATCGCAGGCGGCGAGGACGGCATCCTGGTGCTGGACAAGACCCCCTTCTATGCCGAAATGGGCGGCCAGGTGGCCGACCACGGCACCATCCGCGTCGGCAGCTCCGTCTTCGAGGTCCGCAACGTCCTGAAGGACAAGGGCGGCAAGTATCTCCACCACGGCCATCTGGTCAGCGGCGAGATCAAGACCGACGATATTGTGCGCGCGGCCATCGACACCGAGCGCCGCCAGGCCATCCGCCGGGCTCACTCCGCCACCCATCTGCTCCAGGCTGCTTTGGAGTCTGTGCTGGGCGACCACTGCCACCAGGCGGGCTCTCTGGTGGAGCCAGACCATCTGCGCTTCGACTTCACCCATTTCTCCGCCATGACGCCTGACGAGATGGCAGAGGTCAACCGCCGGGTCATGGATCTGATCCTGGCGGGCTATGATGTGGAGACCCTGGTGCTGCCCATTGCCGAGGCCCAGAAGCTGGGGGCCACCGCCCTCTTCGGCGAGAAGTACGGCGACGTCGTCCGCGTGGTCCGCATGGGTCCCTCCCTGGAATTCTGCGGCGGCACCCACCTGGACAACACCGCCAAGGTGGGCCTCTTCCGCATCAGCTCCGAGGGCTCCGTGGCCTCCGGCGTCCGCCGGATCGAGGCCATCACCGGTCCCGCGGTGCTGGAGGAGATCGACCGCTTCCAAAAGACCCTGACTCAGGCCGCCGAAACCCTGAAAACCACCCCCGGCGAGCTGATCCGCAAGGCTGAGGCCACCGTAAACGAGGTCAAGGAGCTCCGCCAGCAAATGGAGGCCATGAAGGACAAGCTGCTCTCCGGCGAGCTGCAGCAGCTGACCATCACCGCGCAGCAGGTCAAGGGCCTGCACGTGCTGACGGATGTTCGCAGCGGCATGAGCGTTCCCGATCTGCGGAAGCTCGGAGACCTGCTCCGGGATAAGGACCCCAACGTGGTGGCCATGCTGGCCTCCGAAACGGACGGCAAGATCTCCGTCCTGGCGGTCTGCGGTCCCAACGCCGTCAAGCAGGGGGTCAAGGCCGGCGTGCTGGTGAAGACCATCCTCTCCGCCTGCGGCGGCTCCGGCGGCGGCAAGCCCGACTCCGCCATGGGCGGCTGCAAGGATATGGAGGCTCTGAAGGCCGAGCTCAAGAAGCTGCCCGAACTGATCTGAGCCCGTAGGGGCCGATGCCCACATCGGCCCCTACGAAGAAACTGCCCGAACTGATTTGAGGGATTAGGCATCAGGCATCAGGCATCAGACCCGCCTGTAGGGACAAGCATTGCTTGTCCGCCGTTCCCCGCTCTGACGTCAGGCGGAGGACCAGGCATCAAAGAAAACGCCGGGTAGCGGCGCACAGTGTGCGCCACGGAACCATACCAAAAACCCGCCTGTAGGGGGGCATTGGCCACCCGGCATTCGGGACAAATGCAATTTGCCATAGGCATATCCAGCATGGTATTGAATCAAGACAGGAGAGGGGAACAGATTCTTCGCTCCGTTCAGAATGACATGAAATTACAGGAGGAATAAACAATGGACGACTGCATCTTTTGTAAAATCATCAAGGGAGACATCCTCTCGAAAAAAGTCTACGAGGACGATCTTTGCTTTGCTTTCTACGACATCAACCCCTTGGCTCCCATGCATTTCCTCGTCGTTCCCAAACTGCACCTCGCTTCCGCTGCTGAAGTAACGGAAGAAAACGCCGCCCTGGTGGGCCACATCTACGCCGTCATCGCCAAGCTGGCCGCGGAGCTGGGCATCGCCGAGGGCTTCCGCGTGGTGACCAACTGCGGCGCCGACGCGGGCCAGACCGTGCATCACCTGCACTTCCACGTGCTGGGCGGTAAAACGCTGGGCGCGTTCAATTAAGGGAGAATGGCTGTCCCCATCCCGCGGGATGAGGGCAGCTATTTTACCGTTTTTGCGGGAAAGGAGGCCTGTCATGCGGAAGCTGCTTTGGTTCTCCACAGGCTTTACCCTTGCCAGCCTCCTGGCGGTATACGCTTTGCCGGAGGCTTGGCTGCCCTGGTGTGCCCTTGGCGGGCTGCTGCTCGTTGTGCTGGCGCTCGTCGTTCTCCGCCTGCGGCGGAGCGGGTCGCTCCCCCTGCGGGTAAGAGCGACCCCTTCGATCCGGGTTGTTTCCTGTTGTCTTTTGGGCCTGGCGATCGGCCTGCTCTGGTGCTGGGGCTATGCCGCGGTCAAGCTGGCGCCGGCCCATGAAGTCGGCGGGAAGTATCCCGCGCTCACGGCCGAGCTTTGCGACTACCCCGTAGAGACCTATTATGGCCATCGCGCCGACGCCTGGGCGGAGCTGCCGGAGGGCCGCTACAAAACCCGGCTCTATCTCTACGGCCCCCTGCCGGAGCTGGAGCCCGGGGATCGGATCACCGGCTCCTTCACCCTGCGGCGGGCGGATCGGGATCTCAGCGGAGATACCTGGTTGGATCTGCAAGCCCGTGGGATTTTGCTGACTGCCTCGGGTCGGGTATCCGCCTCCGAAAGCGGCGGCGCTCCCTTCCGGTATTTCCCCGCCCGCTGGTCCCGGGCCATCTATGAACGGCTGGGCGCGTTGATCCCCGCGGACGCCGCCGCCCTGCCCCGGGCCATGCTGACCGGCAGCCGGGAGGACCTCTCCGAGGCGGACCGGGACGCCCTCTCCGGGGCCGGCGCCTCCCACATCGTGGCGGTTTCCGGCCTCCATGTGGCCATGCTGCTGGGGGCGCTGGTCCTGATCGTGGGCCGGGGCAGGCTGTGCTCCGTTTTGGGGCTTCCGCTGCTGCTGCTCTTTGTGCTGATGACCGGCGCCTCCCCCTCTGTCGTGCGGGCGGCGCTGATGCTGAGTCTCTTTCTGTTGGCTTCGCTCTTCCGGGAGGAAAACGACCCGCCCAGTTCCCTGGCCTTTGCCGCCCTTCTGATCCTCCTGGAGAACCCCTGGGCGGCGGCAAACGTCAGCTTTCAGCTCTCCTTTGCGGCGGTGGCGGGCCTGCTGTTGGTAACGAAGGCGCTGCGGGAGTATCTGCTGGCGCTCGGTCCTGTCAAAGGTCTGCTGGCCTGGAAGGGACCGAAGGCCTTGCCGCAGCTGCCGAAGGGCCTGCTGCTCCGCTTCCTTCATTGGCTGATCCGCTTCCTGATAGGCAGCTTTTCCGCCTCCCTGGGCGCTCTGTGCTTCTCTACCCCCATCGCTGCTGCGCACTTCGGCAGCGTGCCGGTCTACGGCGTGCTCACCAATCTGCTGGTGCTGCCCCTGGCGACAGCCTGCCTTTGGGGGACTCTGGCAGTGCTGCTGCTGGGCCTCGTCAGCACGTCGCTGGGGAGCTGGGCGGGCCGGCTGCTGGCCTGGCCGGTCCGCTGGATCTTCGGAATCAGCCGGGCTGTCTCAGGCCTGCCGGGCCATCTGCTCTACCCCGATTTCTGGGGAAAGGCTTTCCTGATCCTCTGCGTTCTGCTCCTGCTCCTGGCCTTCCTGCGGCGGCGCAAGCAGCGCTACGGGCTGCCCCTGCTGGGACTGTTGGCGGCTCTGGCCGTCACCATAGGCCTCCAACATGTCCAAAACAGTGTCGGCCAGTTCACCCTGGCTGCCCTGGACGTGGGCCAGGGCCAATGCGTGTGTATGGTGACCTCCTCCTGCGCGGTCATGACCGACTGCGGCGGCTCCGGCGGGCCCCAGCCCGGCCGCACTGCCGCCGCCTGGCTGCAAAAAAAGGGCGTGGACCGGCTGGACGCTCTGATTCTGACCCACTATGATACCGACCACATCTGCGGTGTGGAAGCCCTGCTCTCGCTGGTTCCCGTCAAGGCAGTCTACCTGCCGGACGTGGAATTCGACCCGGAGAACCGGGCGGCCGTGGAGAAAGCCGCCCTGGACGCGGGAGCGGATCTGCATTATGTAAACTCAGATCTCACGCTGTCCTTCGCCGACAGCACGGTACGCCTGTACGCGCCGGTCTCCGACAGAAATGACAACGCGGCCTGCGTTTCCGTCTTGTATTCCGCGGCAGAATATGATATGCTGATCACAGGCGATTTGGACGCCCGGGGCGAGGCCGCCCTGGCGGAGCAGAAGGACCTGCCCCCGGTGGAGCTCTATGTGGCGGGCCACCACGGCTCCGCCAAGTCTTCCTCTCAGCTGCTGCTGGACACGATCCGCCCTTACACCGTGCTGATCAGCGTTGGGCGGAACAACTATGGCCTGCCAAACGAAGAGGCCCTGGCGCGGATCGAGGCCTGCGGCGCGCAGATCTACCGCACGGACGAGTGCGGCACTTTGGAAATAGGACGGTGAGACCATGGCCGACGGCAATCTGGACCGGCTCAAGTCTGACATCAAACTGAACAATCCCGCAAGGCTCTACGTCTTCTACGGCGAGGAGGCCTATTTGCGGCGCTACTATCTGGACGCCCTGCGCAGGCTGCTGGTGGAGGACTTTGCCGAAGCCTTCAACTATCACCGCTTCAACGCGGAGACCATCTCCCTCCAGGCCGTGCTGGACAGCATCGAGGCCATCCCCATGATGGCCCAACACTCCATGGTCCAGATCGACGACGTGAACTTCTTCACCCTGCCCGGGGACGAGGCCGCGGCCTACGCGAAATTCTTTTCCGACATTCCCGACTACTGCACCGTGGTCCTGGTCTATGAGACCGTGGAGTTCAAGATCGACCGGCGCAAAAAGACCCTGGCGGAGCTCTTCGACCAAGCCGTGACCGTGGAATTCACCCAGCCCTCCGACCGGGAGCTGGTTTCCTGGATCGGGCGGCATCTCAAGAAATCCGGCAAGCGCATTACCGTGGACGACGCCCAGTACCTGATCCACCGCACCGGCGGCTCCATGACGGCCCTGCTGGGAGAGATCGGCAAGCTGGCCGCCTATGTGGAGGACGAGACCGTCGCCCGGGAACACATCGACCTGCTGGTGGAGCCGGTTTTGGAGGCTGAGATCTGGGACCTCACCGACGCCGTGGCCGCGGGCCGCTACGAGCGGGCCCTCCAGGTTCTGCGGACCCTGCTGCAGAAGCAGGAGGAGCCCGTCATGATCCTGGGCGCCATCGGCGGACAACTGCGCCGTATCCTGGCGGCCAAACGGCTGACAGCCGCGGGCAAGCGTCAGCAGGACCTGATGAAGCTCTGCGGGATCGGCGGCTACCCGGCCCAGAAGACCATGGACAATGCCCGCCGCATGTCGGACCGCTTCTGCGAACGGGCGGTGGAGCTCTGTCTGGAAGCGGACCAACGGCTGAAGACCTCCTACGACGAGCCGGAGCGGGTGCTGGAGCTGCTGGTACTCGAACTGGCGGGCGAATCGAGGAACACATAACTCGTAGGGGCCGATGCCCACATCGGCCCGAACCGTCAGTTTGTTCACAAAGCGAGGGCCGATGCCCACATCGGCCCGAACCGTCGGTTTGTTCACAAAGCGCGGGCCGATGTGGGCATCGGCCCCTACGGTGGAACGCAGATGCTGAAAATCAAAGAAGCCCTTGTGGTGGAGGGCCGGTACGACAAAAACACCCTGTCCCAACTCGTGGACGCCCCGATTTTCGTCACCGACGGCTTCGGGATCTTCAAGAACCCTGAAATGCTGGCCCTGCTGCGGGCCACGGCGGAACGGCGCGGGCTCATCGTCCTGACGGACCCCGACGGTGCCGGTCTGGTGATCCGCAACCGCCTGAAGGGGGCCATTCCCCCGGAATTTGTAAAGCACGCCTACGTGCCCGACGTCTACGGCAAGGAGCGCCGCAAGGCCGCCCCCGGCAGGGAGGGCAAGCTGGGCGTGGAGGGCATGGAGCCGGAGGTATTGATCGCCGCCCTGCGGAAGGCAGGCGCGACGGTTCTGGAAGAGTCTCCCCTTTCCGGAGGGCTTGTAGGGACAAGCATTGCTTGTCCGGTTTGCGAAGCAAACAATCGCCCGGAGGGCGATCCTTCGGAGCCGGTCGGTGATCTGGATTTGCCTTCGGCAAATTGCATTCGTTCCGAATGCCGGACAAGCAATGCTTGTCCCTATGGCAAGAACGATACGTCCATCACCAAAACCGACCTGTACGAGCTGGGCCTGTCCGGGAAGCCGGACAGCAAAGAGAAACGGAAGGCCCTGCAAAAAGAATTGGGCCTGCCGGAAAACCTGTCTTCCAACGCCCTGCTGACGGCGCTGAACTGTATCACCACACGGGTTGAATTATACGACCGTTTTAGCGGGCAAATTGCCCGCGCTACATAGAGCTCTGAACGCAATCCCGTATCGGCGGGCGCTCAATGAGCGCCCCTACGGCCATCAATTTCCGAATCCCGACAATGGCGCACGCTGTGCGCCGCTACAAACTGCTATGATCGAACTGAGTGTACAAAACATAAAAAAGTCCTTCGAGGTGGGAGAAATCCTCCTGGACGGTCTTTCCTTTGAGATCCAGACCGGCGAGTGCGTCGGCATCATGGGGCGGAACGGCTGCGGGAAGACCACCCTCTTTCGCATGCTCACCGGGGAGCTGGAGCCCGACGACGGGGTGATCGTCTTCGCCCCCAACCGGAAGATCGGCCTGATCTCCCAGATCCCCTCCTTCCCCGCGGGCTGGACCGTGGAGAACGTGCTCCGCTCCGCCTACCGGGAGCTCTTTGCCATGAAGAAGAAAATGGAGGAGCTGGAACGGCGCATGGCCGTCTTTGCGGACCGGGCCCTGCTTTCGGAATACGACCGGCTCTCCACCGCCTACGAAGTCGGGGGCGGCTACGAGATGGACACCTCCGTGGACAAGATCTGCAACGGCCTGGGCATCCCGGCCCTGATGCGGGACCAGCTCTTTTCCTCCCTCTCCGGTGGAGAGAAGACCCGGGTGAACCTGGCCCGGCTCCTGCTGGAAAATACTGACATCCTCCTGCTGGACGAGCCCACCAACCACCTGGATCTGCGCAGCGTGGAGTGGCTGGAGAGCTACATCCGGCAGTTCAAGGGCACCACCCTGACCATCTCCCACGACCGCTATTTTCTGGACCGGGTGGTGGACCGGATCATTGAGATCCACGACGGCCACGCGGAATTCTACAACGGCAACTATTCCTTCTATTTAGAGGAGAAGCAGGCCCGCTTCAACCTGCAGATGAAGCAGTACCAGCAGGAGCAGGCCAAGATCGGCCAGCTCAGCTACACCATCGAGCGAATGAAGGGCTGGGGCATCAACAACCGGGTCCTCTTCCGCCGGGCCATGGCCATGCAGCACCGGATGGAACGCATCCAAAAGACCGAGCGGCCAAAAACCGAACGGACCATGAAGGCCCGCTTCGGGGAAAAGGAGTTTTTCGGGGACTTCGTCTTCGATCTGAAGGGCATGGAGAAGTCCTTCGGGGACAAGAAGCTCTTTTCCGACGTGGAGCTGCTGGTGGAGGGCGGCGAGCGCATCGCCATCCTGGGGGACAACGGCACCGGCAAGACCACCTTCCTCCGCTGCCTGCTGGGGGAGGAGCCCGTGGACGCGGGGCGCATCCGCTTCGGCCCCACGGTGAAGACCGCCTATCTGCCCCAGATCATGCACTTTACACATCCGGAGCGGACCCTCTACGACACCATGCTCTACGAGAAGAACTGCACCCCCCAGCAGGCGAGAGACCGCCTGGGCTCCTTCCTCTTCTCCGGGGAGGACGTGTTCAAGACCGTGGGGACCCTCTCCGGCGGCGAGCAGAGCCGGCTGCGGCTGTGCATGCTCATGGACGAGAAGATCAATCTGCTGATCCTGGACGAGCCTACCAACCACCTGGACATCGCCTCCCGGGAGTGGGTGGAGTGCGCCATTGAGGAGTACGAGGGCACCCTGCTCTTCGTCTCCCACGACCGCTACTTCGTGGACAAGTTCGCCACCCGGATCTGGGAGCTGGAGGACGGGGTCATCAAGGACTACCCCTGCGGCTACGCCAAGTACCGGAGCCTGAAGGAGAACGCCGCCGTCCGGCCCATTCCCCAGACGGAAAAGCCCGTCAAAAAGGAAAAGCCCGCCCAGAAGACGGACGCCAAAGCCTTGGAGAAGGAGGTCCGCCGCCTGGAACGGGAGATCGACAA